>CABUSE010000091.1 GCA_902494135.1 uncultured Collinsella sp.
CACTTGCACCTGCAGCACCAAGGAGCCGCCATGCGCACCGAGCTCGATGTCCCCTTTTCGCACAAAGAAGAAGCCAAGGCGCTGGGCGCCAAATGGGACCGGACCAAGAAGATCTGGTATGTACCCAGCGGCGTCAACCCCGAGCCCTTTGCCGAGTGGCTGCCCGGTGTTGACCGATCCGACCCCTCAGCGCCGTATATATATCTAGTACTGGGCAAGCGCGAGTGCTGGAAGTGTCACAAAGAGACCTCGGTCGCGGCCTTCGGCATTCCCTATCGAACCGATAACGACGAGAGCATCGCCATCGCGCACGCGCCCAACGAAGCCGGGTACATTGCCATCGACACGGCCAACGCCAACGCACTCGCCATCGTGCCCACTCTTGGCTGCGTGCCGGGCGAGATCCGCGACTACCTTCATAAGCGCTGCGTGTACAAGCCCGTAGGCGCGCGAGCCTCCAAAGCCCCGTCGCTCGGCAACACGTGCACCAGTTGCGACGCGCTGCAAGGCAGCCGCTATCTGTTCGAGGAGCCCTCGTCCCCGTTTGCCCTCACTGCCATCAACAAGCTGCCGGCACTGGAGTTTATACGCGTCGAAGTTGCCGGCGTCTTTGGCGTCCCGGCCACGCGTACCGACTTTGACCAGGCGCTCTTTACCTGGGCACGCGACCATCACGCCGAGTTCCACAAGCAACTCGGTGAGGGGATTTATTTGTAGAGGCAAAAGACACTCACAGCCAACTCCTCCGCATCACCTATCCCTCGTCGCCGGCGTCGTACACGATATCGAGGCCACAAACAGGGCATTTCTCCGGATACACCGGCATATGAACGCCCGTACGTTTCCTCACTTCGTCGCTGAACCTGTCACGTGCATCGATGAACCGAATGTCGAGACACGGTATTTGCGAGCCGCAGCAAGGGCAGGCGACGACAAACGACCCGCAATCAACTTCTACGCCCGGAAACATATTGTTGTCGATAAGGGCACACGGCAGTTTTCCGTACTTCCCCATCGCAATATCGCCTCGCCAGCTCATACATGCCCCTTCTCGCTATACAAATCAGGAAGAGCATGCACCGGCGGGCGGGCGCGAGATTGCATCGCCACGCGATCCGATCAAACAACACGATCGTCAAAGAATGCCAAAGCCAAATACGCTAATACGGCAGAAGCCCCGCCTTTTCACGCTTCTTTTCCGAGCGATCGAACTCAATGCGATGGGCCTCAAGAAACACCGTATCGGGTCGCCACTGACGCTCATTCGGCTGCCTTAGCGTCGCACCCGCAAAGGAAGCGTAGTCGGTCTTATCCAGCAGGTACGATCCGCACAGCCGATATTCGCCGCAAACAGGCTCAAACGAAATCAGGTGAGCATCAAATAGGGAATGAAGATCGCGCCGAAGCAGAATGCCGTTGCTGGCAACCTGCGATTTGGGTCCCGAGTAATTCTCGATATGTGCAGCCTCCAGAGCTTCGCTGACGCCGCAGTCCGACACCGCGCAACGGCCATCATAGGCGGCAACGAGCTGTTTGCGGAACCATTGCTGCCCCAATCGCTCGCGCCTTAACGCATAGCGGACCTTTTCGTCGTCGGTCGTACCCTGTCCGGTAAACTCAATATCGACGGGCATGTGCTTCAGATAACTCATGTCGGGTGCAAAACGAGGGTCCGGTCCGCCTTTATGAACAGGACCGTGCAGAACAAACCATCCGTTTTCGGGCTCGAACCGCTCAACAAACGCAAGGCCGAGCACCTTGTAGCCCACCTCGGTTGCAAATATGACTCCGACTGGAACGCCACATTCCATGCAGTTGAGCATTTTACGGTTGTAATTCTGGTCTCGAAAACCAACGGTACCCGGCGCTTGAACCGAGTACTTAATGACCCACGTACCATCGTCCAAATAGAGCGGAGGCACATCGGTGTAGAAGCTCTTTTTAGAGTTATGGACCGAAAGCGCAAAGATCTTATTGGGATCTTGCTTCACCCGATCCTGGCCCGGCCAGAAGATCCCTGAATCCCGCGTTACGGGAAAGAAGTCCGAGCCAATTCTCAAACGATACTGATACTGAGGGCTATCTTCCTTGGTGTGGTGCGGAAGGCTGGTCCAAACGCCGCCGCGCTGTTCCTCACCCAGAAACCACTCCCATGCCTCAACGTATTCGGAAGGCACGAGACTGCAGGCACGGTCATAGCTTGGTCCATCCATCAACGGAACAGCAAGGTCAATGTCGTTCATCGCCAGCACCTACAACCATACGAACGCGAGTCATGCCCCTCAATAATATGGCCGAGAGTCAATTATTACGAGATCTCATTCCGCGATCGGCACGTCGTTGATGCTCTCGGTTTGCCGTTGGCGCGCTTGTACTCCGCTACCCCACTCCCCTGTATACTGATGTAGCACGTGTTTCATCCGAGCTTGTTGGGCCGGATTGTTCATGGGAGGGTCTTGTGGCTGCTTCGAATCCGCCTAAGGGAAGCGTTTCTTCTTCGTCCATCAAGCCGGTTACGCGCAAGGCCGTGCGTTGCCAGCGCGAGGTCGCTTGGCTTGTCACGCAGGCAGCAGGCAGACTCGTGGCGAGCACGGAGGACGTCAATGCTCCCACACCGAGCTTTGTGCTGGCAGCGGCGCTGAATCGAGTACGCCAGCTTGGAACTCGTCGCACAAGAAGACGGCAGCCATCTTGGCTACCAGGACGCTATGGCGCCCGACCTGTTGACCTTTTGTCGCATGACCAAATTGCCCGCCGCGCCCAATACGCTTTCGGACGCAGGCTACATGTTTACGCTCTCGGGCGCGGACCTTATCCGCGACATCTATGCATACTGCAGCGAGCTCGCCGAGCGCCACGTCTTTGACGCGGCAGAAGTCAAACCGGGAAATGTCATCAAGCTGGTTCTTAGGCTGTTCTTGATGGACGGGTTCGGGACCATGCCGGCGTAAGCCGAGTCTTTAGCATCACCGTCGACTGAGCAACAACCGCTTTACCTTAGTGGACGCCAATTGAGGGTCGATTATTGGGTCGCCTCGTCCACTAACGCATTTATTCCACGCGCTCTGACAGTCGATACTTGCGGTTGCGGCTCGTCGCCGGCGCCGTGGGCTCAAGCTCGCCTTGAGCAATGAGCGCGTTGACGCGCGACCTAACCTGGGAAATTGTAAGCCCCGTGCGTTCTGCCAGCTCACGCGTCCCCAGCTCGCCGTAGTGTTTGAGTGCCGCCACAATTAAGCCCCCGCCATGATCGACCGGCTCGATCTTTGAACGGTAAAGTACGACCTTGAACCGATCGAACCCCGGGCAGAACAGGGGCTCGGCCAGACCATGCGCGCGCATGGCATCGATCATCATCGGGATGCCCGAGCCATTGCCCTCAGCCGGCGAACCTGCGCCATCCGGCAGCGGGACAATCGACATGAGTTTCACGAGCGTCGCGTTACGGCATCGGGAGCTGCCGTCAAACAAGTTCTCGCGAGTCTTTCCCCCGTAAAGGCCGCCAGGATTCGTCACCTCGACACGATCGTCAAAGACGTCGACGGCAATCGATTGTCCACAGAACCGATCCCCGTATTCTCGATGGATTACGGCGTTGGCGATTGCCTCGCGCAGAACCTCCTCGGGAATCTCAAGCGAGTCGACACGCGAGACACCTTGGACGGTCGAGGTTCGCCGCAAATTCTTGGCGACGGCTGCGACGGCATCCGAGATCATCTCGCCCAACGTTCCCTCACAGATTGTGCGGTCCATGAATCTCAGCGACCCCGCCATGCCCTTCTGAGTTCCCGCATGGACAGCCACGTCAATGAAGAGCTTGGGATAGAACTGCTGAGGGTAGGTGCCCACAACTAGAAGTCCAGCCTTGGTGACATTGCCCTGGGAATCAAGGATATTTAGGCGCTCCAGCTTCGTTTGTTTGTCCGGCGCGCCGCGCATTGCCCGGGGCGTCAACGAGAAAGCCCGATCTATCGTACGGTCGACCAGCGTCTCGTCGAGATTGTCCGCGCCCGCACCCGCCACCGCGTCGCGATCGCTCGGAGTCGCTCGACCGTATGACGCCAATGCGAGCACCTCGGTCGATGAAAGCGGCACATCTTTGTCATCAATGCGCTTGTAGCTGCCGCCCTGGGCGCCCCGCTCTATGACATAGCAGGGCTTGCTCGACGGATCGAGCTCCTCAATCGTAATGACGAGAACGATGACGCCCTGAAGCTCCACTCGCTCGATCGTGTATTTGGGCGGATTGGCTAGCTTTCCTCGACCGCCCGCATCACCCATGCCTGACACAAATTGGTTGAGCACTTTCTCGGTCTCGAAGTTCTCAACCGGGACAAAACCTGCGCGCTCACTCACTCCGAGCACGATGATTCCGCCGGCAGTGTTCGCGAATGCGCTCACCGTTTCCCATACGTCGCGGGAAAGCGTCGTGGCGCTCTCCTTGACCTCGACGTTAAAATCGTCCGAGCCCATGCGCCTTAAAGACTCGAGCAGACCGGTCAGTTCGTTTTCGTTCATCTGCACGTCCTTTCGCTCGGTTCTGCGGAGAATGCCGCGAATAAATTTCCTTCGTCTCTCAGTTATCTCTCGTAATTATCTCTTGTCTCTCACTCATCTTTCGTCTTAGAAATCAATGAGAGATGAGAGATGGACTGTTCAACATTTGCTTCATTAAAACATCTTTTTGCAGGTAGAACAATCAACAATCAGCTAATACCATTGCGGTTCATCTCCATACGTCACCGCTATCTCTCGTAATTATCTCTCAGTTATCTGTCATTTCTTGTATTAGAGATGAGTGAAAGACGAGAGATAAAAGATGCCGCGCGTGGATATTTGGACGGTTTTTGGGCTTTTGGCGGTCGATTTCGTCCGAAAATCCACGCTCATCCGGCGGGCGTCTGAAAATCCACGCTCGTGTGTCCGAAAATCCACGCTCGTGCGGCAGATTGGTCGAGGGCCCCATATGGGTATACTCTCGAGGATTCGACTCGATTCGCCCCCGCTGGGGCGTCAAAGGAGACTGCATATGCCCACTACCTCAACCGACCCGCGCGCCGCTGCCGCCGCGCTGCTGGTGCCCGGCACCACCTGCCACGGCTTTGCCGTCGAGCGCCGCGAGACCGTGCCCGAGCTCGACTCGGACGCCTACGTGCTGCGCCACACCGCCTCGGGCGCTCGCCTGCTGTACCTGGCATGCGACGACGAAAACAAGGCCTTTGCCATTGGCTTTAAGACGCCGCCGGCCGATTCCACCGGCGTGTTCCATATTCTTGAGCACTCGGTGCTGTGCGGATCGGCCAAGTTTCCCGTCAAGGAGCCGTTCGTGGACCTGATCAAGAGCTCCATGCAGACGTTCCTCAACGCCATGACCTACCCCGACAAGACCATCTACCCCGTTGCGACCACCAACGAGCAGGATCTGTACAACCTGATGGACGTGTACCTGGACGCGGTGTTCAACCCGGCCATCTATACCAAGCCCACCATTTTTGAGCAGGAGGGCTGGCACTATGAGTTGGACCTGCCGGAGGACGAGGGCGACGGCAACCCCGCCGGCCTGCGCGAGGGCACGCTGCGCTATAACGGCGTGGTGTTCAACGAGATGAAGGGCGCGCTGTCCGACCCCATGAGCGTGCTGGACGACGCCGTCAACGCCGCGCTCTATCCCGACACCGCCTATGCGCACGAGAGCGGCGGCGACCCGCGCGCGATTCCCGCGCTCACCTACGAGCAGTTCCTGGACACGCACGCGCGCCACTACAACCCCTCCAACTCCTACATCACGCTCTACGGCGACCTGGA
>CABUSE010000092.1 GCA_902494135.1 uncultured Collinsella sp.
CTTTTCCTTGGCGTAACGGGCGCGCAGCTCGTCGTTGTAGATGACGCGGCCGCGGGCAAAATCGACCTCGAGCATCTGGCCCGGTCCCAGACAGCCGCTCGTCAGGATGTTCTCGGGGCGCACCTCGATGGTACCCACCTCGCTTGCAAGCATAAAGCGACCGTCGCGCGTCACATAGTAGCGGGCGGGACGCAGGCCGTTGCGGTCGAGAGCAGCACCCAGGGTACGGCCGTCGGTAAAGGCGATGGCGGCAGGGCCGTCCCACGGCTCCATGAGCATGGACTGGTAAGCGTCGTAGGCGCGGCGCTCCTCACTCAGGCTGTCGTTATGGTCCCACGGCTCGGGCAGCAACATGGATGCGGCACGCGTAAGCGGGCGACCGTTCATAACCAAAAACTCGAGCACGTTGTCCAGAATCGCGGAGTCGGAACCCTCGCGGTTGATGATGGGCATCACGCGCTCAAGATCATGCTGCAGCACGGGGCTGTACAGGTTGGGCTCGCGGGCGCGAATCCAGTTGACGTTGCCCTTGAGGGTATTGATCTCGCCGTTGTGGATGATAAAGCGGTTGGGGTGCGCGCGCTCCCAGCTGGGCGTGGTGTTGGTGGAGTAGCGCGAGTGGACGAGCGCCACGGCCGTCTTGACGGCGGCGTCGTTGAGGTCGATGAAGAAGCGACGCATCTGCGTGGCGACCAGCATGCCCTTGTACACGATGGTGCGCGAGCTCATAGAGCACACGTAGAAAATCTTGTCGCGCAGGGCAAACTCGGCGTCGGCCTTCTTTTCGATGGTGCGGCGGCACACGTACAGGCGGCGCTCGAAGGCATCGCCGGCGGGCGTGTCGTCCGGACGGCCCAGGAAGGCCTGCAGGATGGTAGGCATGCAGGCGCGGGCCGTCTCGCCCAGGTCGTGCGGGTCGACCGGCACCTCGCGCCAAAAGAGCAGCGGCACGCCGGCCTCGGCGCAGCCCTCCTCAAACACGCGGCGGGCATCCTCTACGCCCTTGTCGTCCTGCGGAAAGAACAGCATGGCCACGCCATAGTCGCCCTCTGCCGGCAGAATCTGGCCGCACTTTTGAGCCTCTTTACGAAAAAAGTGATGCGGAACCTGGAACAGGATGCCAGCGCCGTCGCCAGTGTTCTTCTCGAGTCCCGTGCCGCCGCGGTGCTCCAAGTTGACCAGAATGGACAGCGCATCGTCCAGAATCTGGTGATGGCGCTCGCCGTTGATATCGGCAAGCGCGCCGATGCCACATGCATCGTGGTCGAATTCGGGGCGATAAAGGCCCTGCTGCTGACCGGAATCTGCCTGCATCGCGATCCTCCCCTAGATATTAGACAGTCAGTTGAATAGGCATACTAGGAGCATCGCCGGCCCGTTGTGTTTCCCGCCCGTTTCGAAACAATCGCGTAACGCACGCCCTACGAGTGGACACCGCCGACCTCAAGGACGGCAACAAGGGCCCCAAGTTCGACCCGTAAGCTCACCGCTTCAAACATCTCAATCTGTAACAGTAAGACCCAATTTCGACGACTAACTGTTACAGATCAAGATGTTTTCGAGAGACGGTTCCGAATGTCTCAATCTGTAACACGAAGGGTCAGTTTTGGCGGTCAGCTGTTACAGATCGAGATTTTCCATAGGACCATTTCTTCCTGTCTTGATCTGTAACACCTAGACCCAATTTCCATTCCCAGTTGTTACAGATCAAGACATTTCGGCAACCCCCTTTCCCCACCCCATTCAAATACAACTATTTTGTTAGTCATAGTTAACTTTTGAGCCTAAAACGGGTATCCTTTGCGGCGTCAAACAAACGGCACACAGGAGCGCACCATGCTCAACCATCTCAAACAACATTTTGGCTCCCGACGCACCGGCGGTCACGGAGGCCTAGACATTGCGCGGCATATCGGCCCCGGGCTGCTCGTGACCGTCGGCTTTATCGATCCGGGCAACTGGGCCTCCAACATGGCCGCCGGCTCGCAGTTTGGCTACGCGCTGCTGTGGATCGTCACGCTGTCCACGATCATGCTCATCGTGCTGCAGCACAACGCGGCGCACTTGGGCATCGCCACGGGCACCTGTCTTGCCGAGGCCACGACACGCTACCTCCCCCGCATCGTGGGACGCGCAGTACTCGCCAGCGCCTATCTCGCGACCATCGCCACCGCCATGGCCGAAGTCCTGGGTGGCGCGATTGCCCTTCAAATGCTCTTTGGGCTGCCCGTGCGCGCGGGCTGCGTCATCGTGGCGGCAGTATCGATGGCGATGCTCATGACGAGCTCCTACAAGCGCGCCGAGCGATGGATCATCGCCTTCGTAGGCGTGGTAGGACTCTCGCTTTTGGCTGAGCTTACGCTGGTCAAGGCCGACTGGCCGCAGGCCGCCGCAAGCTGGATCACACCCAGTATGCCCACCGGCTCGGCCGCGATTATCGTAAGTGTCCTAGGCGCGGTCGTTATGCCCCACAACCTCTTCCTGCACTCCGAGGTCATCCAATCCATGCACTTCGAAGGCCAAGGCGAGCAGGTTATCGAGGAACGTCTGCGCTACGAGCTCTTCGACACGCTCTTTTCGATGGGCGTGGGCTGGGCGATCAACTCGGCCATGGTCATCCTGGCCGCAGCGACCTTCTTTGCGCATGGCATTGTCGTAGACGACCTCGCCGTCGCAGCGGACACGCTCTCCCCCATTCTGGGTCCGGCAAGCTCGACCATCTTTGCGGTGGCACTGCTGTTTGCGGGCATATCGAGTAGTGTGACGGTGGGCATGGCGGCAGGCACCATCACCGCGGGCATGTTCGACGAGGAATACGACATCCACGACCGACATTCCTCGATCGGGGTGGCGGCCTGTTTCGTCGGCGCAGTGACGGCGTGCTTGGTCGTCCCGAATCCTTTTGAGGGTCTCATCTGGAGTCAGGCGCTGCTGTCTCTTCAGCTGCCGATTACGGTCTTTGTGCTCATACGGCTCACCAGCTCACGCCGCGTCATGGGCAAATACGCCAACTCGCGCCCGCTCAACGCGCTGCTCGTAGGGATCGGTGCCATCGTGACGATTCTCGACATCGTGCTGCTAACGGGAATGTAATTGGGATGGCGTGGCTGTCCAGATATAACGTCTTAATCTGTAACACGTGAGACCGTTTTAAACCGTCAGATAAATCAAAAGGGTCCCGGCCGAGAATTCGACCGGGACCCTTGGACAGAGCTATGTTCGGCTTTCGCCGTGTGCCTGCGAGTTACTCCTCGACGAGCTCAAACTGATCGGGACCGACGCCGCACACCGGGCACACGTAATCCTCGGGCAGCTCGGGCGTGTCGACCTCAACCTCGTAACCGCAAACGGTGCACACAAACTTATACGTCTTCTTTTCCTCAGCCATGATGTTCTCCTCTCGAACGTGACTGCTGGTGTACTTACTTATTAGTATATATTCTCAATAGTATAATGCAAGTATTTTTAGAACATTTCTAGCCTTGATACGACGAGGCTTTGGGCGGCGTCTTGCCCTTTAGCACCTTGTGATAGTAGTCGTACGTCAGCGGCGTCTCGTCGCTCAGGCGCTCGGCATCCTCGACCTCGCCAATAAACAGCAGATGCGTGCCCACATCCACAGTGTCGATCAAACGGCAGCTAAACAGGGCCGCCGCGTGCTCGGGCACATAGGGCATGCCCAGAGCCGTCTCGCGGGTCTCGTATTTGGCAAACTTGTCATAATCGCTGCTGGTGCGGAACCCAAAGTTACCGATGTAGAGCATGTCGGCCGTCTGATCGATCACGGTCAGCGCGAACGCTTTGGCCGATGCGATGACGCCCGAGGTGACATTGTCCTTGTTCACGGCAACCGAAATACGCGGCGGCATGGACGTCACCTGCACCGCAGTGTTGATGACGCAGCCGGCGCGCAGCCCGTCTGCCGCAGCGCTCACCACGTACAGACCGCTCGGCATGGTAAAGAACGCAGTTTTGTCCATAACGATCACTCCCCTAGCTCGGGTTGGAACCTCATGAATGTATGTACCCACAAAAAAGGCGGCACCCATAACGGACGCCGCCTTTGAGACATATGTGTCAGAACAGTAAGAAAGATGAGACGCCCGCAGTTGCGGTGAAATAGGGACTGAATAGCCCCTCAAACAGGCAAAACAGTCCGTATTCCACCGCAACTTATGCAGAGTGCCTAACGGTTGCGTTCCTTAAGGGCGCGGTCGATCTCGCGTTGGACATCACGCTTGGCCATGTCCTCGCGCTTGTCGTAGAGCTTCTTGCCGCGACCCAGACCCAGCAGCAGCTTTACGCGGCCGTCGGTATTAAAGTAGAGCTCCAACGGAACCAGCGCATAACCACGGTTGCGAAGTTTGCCGTCAAGAAAGTCGATCTCCTTGCGGTGCAGCAGCAGACGACGCCGACGGTCGGGATCGCGATTCCACACGCCACCATGGCTATAAGGGTGGACATGCAGGCCGACGAGCCAGCACTCGCCGCCACGAATCAGCGCGAAGGTATCGGTGATCTGGCAGGCACGCTCGCGAATCGACTTGACCTCGGTGCCGCTCAGCTCAATACCGCACTCAAACGTCTCATCGATAAAGTACTCGTGATGTGCCGAGCGATTCTTGGAAATGAGTTTGCGCTCGCGCTTACTGGGCATCGCCGGCCTCCTTGGCTCCATCGGCGTTTGAGCCCGCAGTCTCGCGCTTTGCCTTGCGCTCGGCATTGAGCTCGGCATCGCTCTCGCGCACCAGTTTGATAATCGCCGCGCAGGCCTCCTCGCCCACCAAGTCGCGAGCACGCACCGTCAGGCGCGTCGCCTCCTGCTTGTCGCCGTCGCTTGCAGCATCGGTCGCGCACATAATCAGGCAGATGGCAATCTCGGCCGAAGGCGAGGTCGGCACGCCTTGCAGGGCCAATTCACCCATCACGTGGTCGTCGCTCTCATCAGCGGCATCCGGATAGGTGGTATGGATCTTGTTGAGCAGGCGCGTCGTATGCGCATCGTTGGGCGCCAGGCGCAGCGCCAGACGCGCGCAGCCCACGGCAGCCGAAACGTTCTCGGTCTCGGGCTCCAAGAAATACTGACCTAGATTGGCGTAAGCGCGGGCGGCGCACTTGCCATCGCTTGCACGCTCCAGCACCGAGAACGAGAGCGATGCCCATTCCTGCTTGTCCTCGAGCGCGCGGAACAGCTCGGCCAAATCCAAGCGATAGTTGCAGTTCATGGGGTCCCAACGCACAGCCTGCATCAGGGCATTACGAGCGCTCACATAATCCTGCTGGCGAATGTAGGCAAACGCCATATCAGAGTACAGGCGGTCAAACGGCACCTCGACCTGCACGAGCTCGCGCGGATCCTTCTCCACACGGCGATAGGCCAAGCGCTCAAACTTGCTGTCGAAGCTAAAGTATTGGCGCTTCTCCTCCGTCTTGCACTCAGCATCGATATACTCCTCGGCGAGCTCCACCAGACGCTCCAGCAGCGGCGTCGCCGTAGCCAGGTCGCCCTGCGCCAGATAGTTCTCGGCATACGTGATGTCTTGCAAGCTGATGGGCAGATCCATGGCTACTCCTCGATCTGAGCGAAACACGGCAGGCGCCGTATATACGGTCAATACACAAAACCCGGGTCTCTTACGAGGCCCGGGCGTTCAATTTTGGTAGCCCGTACCAGATTCGAACTGGTGATCTCCGCCTTGAGAGGGCGGCGTCCTAAACCGCTAGACGAACGGGCCATATGTAGCAAATGCAATGGCTGGGATGGAGGGAGTCGAACC
>CABUSE010000093.1 GCA_902494135.1 uncultured Collinsella sp.
CTCGTGTAAACGCAGGGAAGGGACATTCATGGCAGACATGATCGAGATCAAGCATCTCAACAAGTACTTTGGCGACCTGCATGTGCTCAAAGATATCAACCTCACCGTCAAGCGCGGCGAGAAGCTCGTAATGATCGGGCCTTCCGGTTCGGGTAAGTCGACGCTCATCCGTTGCGTCGATTATCTTGAGGAGCCCACGTCGGGTGAGGTCGTCATCGACGGTACGCCGCTCACCAAAAAGAACCACCTGGAGATGGCTCGCAAGTACAGTTCCATGGTGTTTCAGCAGTTCAACCTGTATCCCAACATGACGGTACTGGGCAACCTGACGCTCGCGCCCATCAAGCTACAAAAGAAGAGCAAGGAGGAGGCGACCGAGATCGCCATCGCCGCGCTCAAGCGCGTCGGTATGGCGCATAAGGCCGGCGAGTATCCGCAGAACCTCTCGGGCGGTCAGCAGCAGCGCATCGCCATCGCCCGTGCCCTGTGCACCAAGCAGCCCATCATCCTGTTTGACGAGCCGACCTCGGCGCTCGACCCCGAGATGGTCCAGGAGGTTCTGGACGTTATGATTGAACTCGCGCAGGAGGACATCACCATGATCTGCGTGACGCATGAGATGGGCTTTGCGCGCCAGGTGGCCGACCGCGTCATCTTTATGGAGGACGGCCGCATTTTGGAGGAGGGCACGCCCGAGCACTTCTTCGATAACCCCGAGAACCCGCGCTGCCGCGAGTTCCTGTCCAAGATTCTGCACTAGGCGCGGTGATGGACATGACGGATATGACGAGGGCGGCCGTGTCGCGCCGTCACTTTTTGCAGCTGGCGGGCGCCGGCATGCTCGCGTTGACGGGGACCGCGCTTACCGGTTGTGGCAACTCCACCAGTGGCGAGGGCTCCGACAAGGGGTCCAAGCTTGCGGCCATCAAGTCGCGTGGCCATCTGAACGCCGGCGTTAAGAAGGACGTTCCCGGCTACGGCTATTACGACACCGCCAAGGGCCGCTTTGAGGGCATGGAAGTCGATTTGTGCTACCAGATCGCCGCTGCCGTCTTCGGCGTGAGCTACAAGGAGGCCCGCGCCCAGGAGCTTGTCGAGTTTACCGACGTAACGCCCAAGACGCGCGGCCCACTGATCGATAACGGCCAGCTCGACGTGGTCGCGGCGACCTACACCATCACCGACGAGCGCAAGAAGAGCTGGGATTTTTCGACGCCGTACCGCACCGACTACGTGGGACTCATGGTCAAGAAACGTTCGGGCTTTACCTCGATTGAGGACCTGGACGGCAAGGTTATTGGCGTGAGCCAGGGTGCCACCACGCAGGGCCTGATCGAGCAGATGATCAAGGACAACGGCTTTAGCTGCAAGCCCGAGTTTAGGGCCTTTAGCGGCTATCCCATCATCAAGAGTTCGCTCGACGCCGGCAATATCGACGTCTTTGCCATGGACCGCTCCACGCTGGCCGGTTACATGAACGAGACCGTTGAGCTGCTGCAGCCCGAGGTCAAGTTTGGCGAGCAGGGCTACGGCGTGGCGACCAAGAAGGGCTGCGACCTTTCGGCTGTGGTCGATCAGGTAGTTTGCGATCGCCTGGCCGATGGCTGGCTCGACCAAGAGGTCAAGACCTGGGGTCTTGTATAGGCGCATCGTCCAAGGAAGGAATCAAATGCTCGAAGGATTGTTTGACGCCGACCGCTGGTCGACGACATTTCAAAACATGGGGCCCTTCTGGGAGGGCTTTGGCGTGACGCTGCAGGTGGTCGTTGCCGGCCTGCTGCTATCGCTGGTGCTGGGCACGCTGCTGGGCGTGTTCTCTACCACTCGCTCGCGCGTGCTGCGCGCCATAAGCCGTGTGTATGTGGAGTTTTACCAGAACACCCCGTTGCCCGTGCAGGTGCTCTTTATGTACATGGCTGGTCCGCAGTTTTTGCAGGCCATAACCGGTGCCGACCAGCCGGTGCGCATCGCGCCGTTCGTGCTGGGCTTCTTGGGTGTGGGCCTGTATCACGCGGCCTACATTTCGGAGGTCATCCGCACTGGTATCGAGGCGGTTCCGCGCGGTCAGATGGAGGCGGCCCAGAGCCAGGGCTTCACCCGTGCGCAGGCGTACTGGTACATCGTGCTGCCCCAGACGTTCAAGATCATTCTGCCGCCGCTGTGTAACCAGGCGCTCAACCTGGTTAAGAACACGTCGGTGCTGGCGCTTGTGGCCGGCGGCGACCTTATGTACCGTTCCGACAACTTTGTGAGTCTGTACGGTTACCTGCAGGGATACATCGTCTGCTGCCTTATGTACTTCATCATCTGCTTCCCGCTCGCCATGCTGGTGCAGTGGCTCGAGCGCCGCTCCAAGGAGCGTCCGCGCGGCGTGAGCCTGGCCGAGCTGGGGCTCGATAACGTAGAGGAGGCCTAGCGCATGGAAATCTTCAACGCGACCAACCTGCTCTACATTTGGGGCGGCTTTGTTAAGACGATCGAGATCTCGGCGCTGTCGATCTTTTTCTCGCTCATCTTTGGCACGGTGCTGGCGCTCGTTAAAAGTTATGAGCCCCGCCCGTTCCGTATTTTGGTGAGCGCCTATATCGAGCTGTTCCGCTGCACGCCGAACCTGCTGTGGATCCTGTTTATCTACTTTACGGTGCAGGGTTTGGACATTGTGATTTCGACCATCGCCTTTACGCTGTTTACCAGCGCCGTTATGGCCGAGATTGTGCGCGGCGGCCTCAACTCGATTCCGCGCGGCCAGTTTGAGGCGGCGCAGAGCCAGGGCTTTGGCTTCTTTGCCACCATGCGCTACATCATTCTGCCGCAGACGTTTAAGACGATCATTCCGGCGCTGTTTAGCCAGTGCACAACTGTCATTAAGGACAGCTCGTATCTTTCGGGCATTAACGTGGCCGAACTCATGTACACGGCCAACGTCGTGATGGCCCACGCGATCGACCTGTCGCAGGTGCTTATGCTCTACGGCCTGGTTTTCGCGATGTACTTTGTGCTCAACTTTGGTATCTCGCTGCTGGTCCGAGCGTATCAACGTCGTATTGTGGCAGCGTAGTCCTGCTTCCCCAAGCACGGCATCTTGCCCCTCAATCGTCGCTTGCGTACATTTAGTACGCGGCGCTCCTCTTTCGGGGCAATCTGCCGCACTTGGGAAACCAGGACGGTCGTAAGTGACAAAATGAGAATCAGGAATCGCCTATTTCTCATTTGTTAGAAAGGAATCGCGATGAGCGATCTGGAGAACAAGAAGAATCCTGTGGTCATTACCATCGCGCGCGACTTTGGCGCCGAGGGCCACGAGATTGGTCGCATGCTTGCCGACGAGTTGGGGATTCCGCTGTACGATAACGAGCTGCTGGTGCGAGCGTCGCTGCGCGCGGGCGAGTCGCTCGACAAGATGGCCGCCTACGACGAGCGCCTGGCCGTGGAGAACATGGCGTTTCTGCCCGACCGCTACGATGCCCGTTCGTACTCGGACAAGTTGTTCCAAAAGATGAGCCAGGTGATTTTGGATCTGGGTGAGACCGAGAGCTGCATTATCGAAGGCCGCCTGTCCGATTACCTGCTGCGCAACAACCCCAACCACATTGCCGTATTGGTGACCGCTCCCTTTGAGGACCGCGTCGAGATCGTGCGCAAGAAGCGCGGTCTTAACAAAAAGAAGGGCGCCAAGCTGGTCAAGCAGCAGCAGAAGGCGCGCGAGGCGTTCTATAAGCGCTACAGCGCCGGAAAGTGGAAGATGACGAGCGGTAAGGATATCGTTGTCAACCGCGCCAAGTTGGGACGCGAAGGCTGTAAAGACGTCATTGCCGCTGCCTACCGCTACAAAGTGGCGCAGCTCGAAGGCTAGCCGATCAAAACCACCACAAAGGGGACAGCACCTTTGTGGTGGTTTTTGTTTTAGGCAGAGGGGAAGGCTTTGGCGAGACCGGCGCGCGTCTGCGTGTCGGTCTTTTGGTAGATAGAGCTCAGGTGGCGCTGCACCATGCGCATCGAGATACCGAGCTCCTCGGCGACCTGCTTGAGCGGGCGTTCATCCTGGGTCACGGCTATGAGCACGTCGACTTCGCGCGGGGTGAGGGCGTGGTTGGCGATGAAGGCCTGGCGCTGCTCCTCGACGGTGGGCGCGGCGAGCACTTCTTCTGCCAGCTGCTCGCGCTCGCGCTCCTGCTCGGTTTGGGGTAGGCGGAACAGGCCGGCTGCCACGAATGCCGCGCAGGCGGCGACGAGCAAAACGAGCGCACCGATCATGATGAGGGCAACGTTGCCCGAGGTCACAAGGGCAAGCGAGATGCCCGATGTAGTGAATGCGCATGCATTGTTGGCGGCGCGTCCCATGCCGGCCCAGAGAGCGGGCGCATGCATGTGCGGTGCCAGCTGTGTAAAGGTGGCGGTAAAGAACGTGACAAAAAAGCCCGAGCTCAGGTAAAAGACGACAAGGCCCAGGTTGGGATCGGCACCGGCCTCGACGGCCAGGATGGAAATGGTCGAGAGCACGGCAATGCCGAGCATGACAAGCCCCATGTATCGGCGCTCGGCAAGATCAAAGATAAGACCGGCGGCAAGGCCGCTTGCCGCCAAAAAGAGGCGCGGCCAGGTCTGCACGGCAATGGTGCCGTGGGCGTTGGAGAGTGTGACCACGTTGTCGAGGGTCGAGAACAAGCAGGCAAGAATCATGACGAGCGCGATGCTCCAGCATGCCTGTTTGGCGAGGGCATGAGAGGGCTCAACAAAGGGATTGATGGCGGGGCTGGAGCTCTCGACAGCCTTTTGGGGAACGACGCTGAGGGCGGAGATGGCGATCGTCGCTGTGCCAAGGACGATGAGCTCTGCGATACCGCCGCAATTGAGCAGGTTGACGGCGAACTGCATCAGGATGCCCGCGGCATAGGCCGCTCCCGCACCGGTGGCGAGCTTGGGATCATCCTGAAATGCCAACGAAAAGGCGTGGTGAGTGGCGGCGCCCAGCAGGCCGAGTCCAAAGAACGCCACGCACCCCAGAATCTCGAGGGCAAGCGGGCCCGTGGGGGACTGGATCTGGGTCAATCCCAGGATGGCGACGGGAACAGCGGCGTTGGCGGCTGCCAATGAGTGGCCTTTGCGCTGTGCGAGCCCGAGCAGCGGCGCATATCCGATAAAGCCGAGTACACTCGCGCCCAGAATAAAGCCCTGTGCGATCACAACGCGTTCGGCACCGGCGAGCAGCCCGACGTTGACGTCGAAGCGAAACTCGGCGGCAAGGAAGGCGAAGGTAAACAGTGCGAGTGCCAGAAGCGCGTTGATTTTAGGCTTGCTCAGATTCAAGGACAGTCCTTTGGGTGGACGGAATAGTCGTGTCCTCGATTGTAGCGTCCCGGGGACGCGTGTGACGACAACGAAATCATATTGAATTAAACCGCAGGTAGAGGCCTAGGTTCGCATCTACGAACCTAGGCATATGGAGTCATTTGGCACATCTTGGTGGTACAGGACCGCCACAAAGGGGACAGGCACCTTTGTGGCGGTATGTCCCTACGACCAAGGAGGCCGTTATGAACGGAAGTCACTTCGATAAGCAAACTCAGCGTGAGCGCACCTGCTCGCTGGTTCACGGTACTTGGCGTTGTGTGGGTGCCAAAATCGCTTGCGCCGGCGCGTGTGCGCTTATGGTCGGTCAGTTGCTGCTGCCGAGCGTGGCGCTGGCGACGGAATGCGCCGATCCCGCCGCTGGGACGGATGAGGTTGCCGCGGCTCCGGTGACGCCGACGGTTGCGGAGGATGCGGC
>CABUSE010000094.1 GCA_902494135.1 uncultured Collinsella sp.
CCATCCTCGCAGTATCCGGTTCTCAAGGTGCACGCCTGCGCGGCTGATCCGGTTCCACCGGGCCGCGCGGCAAGGAGATATATTGCCAGACCGGAGGGGCGCCGTGGGCGGGAATCTGGTCGTACACATTTCCTACACAGTTTGGAATCCGACTAACGTTTGCCAGCCGTTACCTACCGCTCGCCGAGCATCTCTTTATATAAGGCAGTCTCATGGTTAAAGCGGATACGTCCCCCTAGCTAAAGCACAGCCAGCATCGAGCAACTCATCACGTTCTTCCACCGAGAACCCCTCGGCGTAGACGCGCACCACTGGTTCGGTCCCGCTAGGACGGACCAGCAGCCACGTGTCATCCTCGAATGCCAAACGCAAGCCATCCATATGACTAACGTTTTGCGGCACCTTGCCACAAATCGACTTGGGGTTTACGCCCGGCAGCAGGGTTCGTAACGTTTCGGCATCTTCGGCCTCAAGGCGCAAATCCCGTCGACCGTAACTCGTCTTACCAAAACTGTCCTCGAGTTGGTCGACCAGAACGCCCAAAGGCGCGTCCGTCTTAGCCATAAGCTCACACAGAATCAGACAGGCGAGGATTCCATCGCGCTCGGGCATATGCGCGGCGATGCCGATACCACCGGCTTCTTCGCCGCCCATGAGGACGCCGCCCTTCTTCATCTCTGCCGCTATATATTTGAAACCGACTGGCTTGACGGTCACGCGGCAGCCAAGCGCCTCGGCAATGCGACGCACGAGCGTCGAGCATGAAAGATTGACGACGACGCGCCCCTCCAAATTACGAAATTGAACCAAGTCGCCCAAAACGAGCGCCATGATCTGATGCGGATGTATATATCTGCCGCGCTCGTCAACCGCGCCGATACGGTCGGCGTCGCCGTCGGTCACCAGGCCAGCGCAAGCTCCGTCCTCGATAACCGTGCGCTCGCAAGCGTCCACCCACGGTTCAACGGGGTCGGGGCAGATATCTTCTTGGTCAGACGCCTGCCCGGCGTGAATCTCGTGCACCTCAACGCCAAGCTCGCGCAGCAAGTCGGCTAGATAGCCCTGGGCTGCGCCGCCCATGGGATCGACAACCACGCGCAGGTGCGCGGCGCGGATGGCTTCGGCATCGACAAACGATGCCACCGCCTGCATATAGTCAGGAATGATATCCGCGGTGCGATATTGCCCCTCGATCCCCATTGGCTCGGGAGTCATGGTCTCTTCGAGCTCTTCGATGACATCCTGGTTGGCGGTCGAGCCGTCACCCATGCGAATCTTGAGGCACAGATAGCCCTGCGGATGATGGGACCCCGTCACCATGAGCGCGCCGCACGCCTCACCGTCATAAGCCGCCGCCCACGTAAGGGCAGGGGTCGGGACAGGTCGCGAAGCGAGCACGGCGTCTAGCCCGTGCGCCGCTAGCACGCCCGCCGCAAGCTCAGCGAACTCGCGCGCCAGGGGCCGGGTGTCGAACCCTATATATACCGTTTTGCCCGGATTGGTCTTTTGCCACAACTCGCCGACGGCATCGGCGATACGGGCAACGTTATCGGCAGTGAAGTCCTCATCGACGCGAGCGCGCCAACCGTCAGTTCCAAAATGAATTATCGCGCACACGCGCAGACACCTCACAGTGTTTGGATCATGGTACGCATGGGGTATACCCGCAACATGCACTCGGCAACCTGCCGGCACCAGCATTCACCATTTGGGCAAATGCTGCCGAGGACATGCAGGCAATAAAAAACTGCCCCGTATGGAGCGGTTTTGCCCTTTATATATCGAGCGCCTCGGCCATCGCTGCCGTAGTGATTGCCGTGGTTCCACAACAACTGCCCACCATTGCGGCGCCGGCATGTCTCCATTCGATGCATGCGCGCGCGAAAGCTTCGGGGTTCTCGTGCCATACGGGGCCATCCTGAGTCTGGACCGGATCGCCCACGTTGGGACGCACCGTGACGGGAGTAGTCGCCGATGCAACCATCCTGGGCACCGCCGCGTTCGCGGCCGCAAGCGAACAGCAATTAACACCAACCGAGTTTGCGCCGTGTTTTTCGGCGTACAAAACGGCTGCCTCGATGTTGAGGCCATCGCCCAACAGGTCGCCTTTATCGTCAACGACAAAACTCACCAGAACAGGCATGCCGTCGGCGGCATCTCGAGCGCCGGCAAGCATGGGCTGCAAATTACGGATAGACGTCACCGTCTCGATCAGCAGACCGTCAACGCCGGCATTGAGCAAGGCGTGCGCCTGTTCGCGCGCAATGCCTCGGATTTCACGATACTCGGCAGAGTCCTCGGCAAACCACTCAATACCGATCGGGCCCATCGAGCCCAGCAGCAGCTGAGGGTGCGCCTGGCGGGCATCGTCGACGGCCCCGCGATTGACCTCCGCCACGGACGGCGCAATCTGGTCGTGTTTGAGGGCATAGCTTGATGCCTGAAAGGTGTTGGTAATGAGCACCTGCGCGCCGGCGGCGACATACAAGCGATGGATACGAGAAACGGTCTGCGGCTCTGCCAGATTCCAAAACGCCGGTGGAATGTCGGCGGCATCGTACTCACTCAACAGAACACTGCCCATGGGGCCCTGCGCCAACAAGGTCTCGCTCGACAAGCGGCGCGTAAGTTCCTCGGCACCAAAGCGGTTGTAATAACTCGTATCCATATATATCCCGCTATTCCTCGACGCTGATTCCCTGCTTTTCGAGATAGGCGAGCCAGCGGCTCATCGTGTCCTCGGATAGCGCATGCTCCATCATGCAGGCCTCGGAATCGGCTCGCTCAAATTCGACACCGAGCTCCTGAACCAAAAACGTGCGGATGAGGCGATGACGGTACCAGATAGCCGTACCAACCTCGCGGCCGCGATCGGTCAGGATCACCTTGCCGTAGTGCGATTGCTCGACAAGCTCGGATGCCTTGAGCGCCGAAACCGCTTTATTGACCGATGCCTTGGAGACGCCAAGGCGCTGCGCGATGTCGACCGATCGCACGCCGTTGGTTTCCCCCTCTTCGCTTTCAATGCGAACCATGCACTCCAAGTAGTCTTCGTTCGCCACCGTCAGATGTAGTTCGCGCGAGCTATTTGTCGTATCCATGATCTTCCGTCCCTTCTGCATTCAATGGCTGATTCTACCCCATCCAAGCGTCGTGGTATGCCGTGGCATACCGTGCTAGAGTTCTTGTTGCACACGACGACCAAGATTGGAGCGGTCTTTATGGAAAACACCACCACGAGCCCCGATGTCCTCGAACGCTTTTTGCGCTACGTCCAGATCAACACGCAGTCCGAGGATGCAAACTGCGACCAGGTACCCTCGAGCGCCGTTCAGTTTGACCTTGCCAACGTGCTGGCTGAAGAGCTGCGCGAGCTTGGTGCGGAAGATGCCCACGTGACCGAGCACGCCTATGTCTGCGCGCATATCCCCGCAAGTGCGGGCGCTGAGGACAAGCCCGCCCTGGGCCTGATCGCCCATCTCGACACCACCGAAGTTGCACCGGGCGCCGGCGTGAAGCCGCACATCGTACACTACGAAGGCGGCGACCTGGTCTGCGGCACGGTTGACGGTAAGCCCGTTGCCATGAGTACCGCCAAGCTTCCCGCCCTGAATGACCTCGCGGGTGAGGACCTGGTCTGCAGCGATGGCACCACGCTGCTGGGCGCGGACGACAAGGCAGGCGTCGCCGAGATCATGTCGCTTGTCGCGCGTATCGCTCAGGACCCCTCTCTGCCCCATCCCGCACTCGGCATTTGCTTCTGCCCTGACGAGGAGATCGGCCACGGAGCCGAGCTGTTGGATATCGATGCCTTTGGCTGCAAGTACGCCTACACGGTCGACGGCGGCCCCATCGGCGAGCTGGAGTGGGAGTGCTTTAACGCCGCCGAGGCGACCGTCCGCTTTGAGGGCCAGTCCATCCACCCGGGCGACGCTAAGGGCCGTATGGTCAACGCAGGCAATCTGTTCTGCGACTTCAACGCGTTGCTCCCCTACGTGCAGCGCCCGGAGTATACGGAAGGCTACGAGGGCTTTTATCACCTTGAGGGTGTATCTGCGACCGTCGATCACGCCACAGCGCGCTATATCGTCCGTGACCATGACGCCGCCAAGTTCCAGCAGAAACTCGACCTTATTGATGCCGCCGCCTCGATGCTCAACCAGCGTCTGGGTGAGGAGCGCGTGACGGTCGAGATTAAGCAGCAGTATCGAAATATGGCCGAGATCGTTCGTGACTATCCCGAGCTTATTGATGTTGCCAAGGAAGCCTACCTTGCCTGCGGCGTTGAGCCCCAAGTGCTGCCGATTCGCGGCGGCACCGACGGCGCTCAGCTGTCGTTCCGCGGTCTGCCCTGCCCCAACCTTTCCACCGGCGGCTATTGCTACCACGGCGTCAACGAGTTCGTCCCGGTCAGTTCGCTCGTCAAGATGACCGACGTGCTCCAGGAGCTCGTCGCCCGCTTTGCATAAGCCTGGCTGCACAAGTCCAAAAGACGAATCGCCCCGTCCTCAACCAAGAACGGGGCGATTTTTTTTGCTGCAATGAGAACAGGTTGACGCACGCCAGCCTCTTAACGCAAGGAGTGTCCCAAACTGCCGGTACAAAAGGAACGTCCCCAAGTGCCAAGTGTTCCGGCAACGCCGATGTTTTGGCAACGACAGCGAGCGGGTCGCATTTGAGACAAGGTGACGTGAAGCGAAAGGGCGCTGACCTTCTGGTCGCGCCCTTGAAGTTGAACGTCAGATTGTCCAAATGCGGCCCGCGCAGCGTCGAGTCGTTACGGCGTTTGGTAAAACGCCGTAACTCTAGTAGTTGGCTTCGTAGCCGTTGCCGTCGCCGGTGGGCTCTTCGTAGTAGTCCGAATCGCTCGAATCGCTTGAGTCATCGGAATCGTCAGAGCTGACCGATGAGGTTGCGGTACCGTTTGCGTAGTCGTCAGACGTGTTGTTGTTCAGGTCGCCGATCGTAGAGCTGGAACCGTCGGAAAGGCCCATGGTGTTGGGACCCTTGGGGTCCTTGCCGGCGTCGACGCGCTCCATCATTTCCTTGAGCTCGTCCTCGTAGACAAAGACGTAGCTCACACCGTCGATCATGGTGCTGTCGTCGGCGTACGAGGGCAGGTTGGCCGAGTAGATACCGTCGACATCCATACCGCGCATGGCGTTGACCGTAGCCACGATATCCTGAACGCTCATATCGGTTACGAGCATATCGGACAGCGAATTAACCAGGCCAAAGATCTTCGTGGCATCGAAGTTATTGAGAATCTGGTTGGCAAGGGCGCCAAGTACCTGACGCTGGTGGCGCATGCGCGTGTAATCGCCGTCGGCATAGGTGTAGCGGCAGCGGGCATAGGTAAGGGCGGTGGCGCCGTCCATATGCTGCTGACCAGCGGTAATCTTAATATCCAGGTGCTCGGGGTCGTCAACATCATCGGTTGCGTTAATGTCGATACCGCCAACCGAATCAATCAGCGCCTGCATACCGTCGAAGCTGACCTCGGCATAGTGGGAAATCTGAACACCGCACAGCTCGTTGACCGCCTCGACCATGGCCTCGGCGCCGCCAACGGTATGGCAGGCGTTGATCTTCATGGTCTCGCCCTTGTACTCGACCTTGGTGTCGCGCGGAACGGAAATGAGCGTCGCCTGCTTTTGCGTGGGGTCGATGCGTGCCAGGATAATCGAGTCGGCACGATACGTATCCTCGCCCGGACGGCCGTCGGTGCCA
>CABUSE010000095.1 GCA_902494135.1 uncultured Collinsella sp.
AAAGGAAACTCCTCCAACCAAGCAGCTTTAGGCTGCAACTACAAACAAACAGTTGAACATAATACGCCATCGACGCGGGCAGGTGAAGTCCGTGAGACCAACTTCTTCGGTGTAGTCGAGGGCAAATCCATATCTTAGACAAGAATTCGGGATTTGCAAGCACATACACGCGCCCCACATGAGCTGCGCGGTATACTCATGACATGGAAAGACGCGAACATACATACGGTTATGAGGATGCCATGGGCGTCACGCCGCCTCCCTGGACGGGTCCGGCGGTGGGCCTCATGGACCTCGATGCGTTTTTTGCGAGCGTGGAGATGCTCGATCATCCCGAATGGCGCGGAAAGCCGCTCATCGTGGGCGGAGACGCCGATTCGCGTGGCGTCGTGTCCACGTGTTCGTATGAGGCGCGGCGCTTTGGCGTGCACTCTGCCATGGCCTCGGCCGAGGCGCGGCGCTTGTGCCCGCAAGCCATTTGGACACACGGGCACTTTGACCGATACCGCGAGGTGAGCGCGCAGGTCATGGCGATTCTCGCCGAGGAGACGCCGCGCGTGGAGCGCGTATCCATCGACGAAGCCTTTATCGATATCACACCGGGTCGCTTTGCGCCCGAAGACCCGCTGCTGGTTGCGCGGCGTATAAGCGACCGCGTGGCAGGGCTGGGAGTGACCTGCTCCATTGGCGTGGGCTGCAACAAGACGGTCGCAAAGATCGCAAGCGAGCGGGATAAGCCGTTTGGGCTGACCATCGTGCGCCCCGGAACCGAGCAGCGCTTTTTGGCCGCGCTGCCGGTATCTGCCATGAGTGGCATCGGGCGCTCGGCCGAGGAGCGACTGCGCCGCATGCGCATCTACACCCTCGGCGAGCTATCACGTGCACCGGAATCCACCTTGGCCTCTATTTTTGGCGTCAACGGCGAACGCATGCGCCAGCGTGCGCTGGGACTCGAAATCTCCGAAGTCACGAGTCTCGATGAAGAGCGCGAGGTCAAGTCGGTCAGCAATGAACGCACCTTTGCTAAAGATTTGACTGAGCGTGGGGATATTGAGGCGGCGATTGCGCTGCTGGGCGAGTCAGTGGGACGCCGTCTGCGCCGTCAGGGACTAACAGGCGCCACGGTAACGCTCAAGCTCAAGTATTCGTATGGAAACGGTCGCTCGGCACAGCGCCGGCTGCCTCATCCGACCGACGATGAGAACATCTTCGTGGCGGTTGCACTCGAACTGCTCGGCAACATCTGGCAGGAAGGAATGCACGTTCGCTTAGCAGGCATCGGCATGAGCGACTTCGACCACCAAGGCGGCATCCAGACCGACCTGTTCTGCGAGATCGATGACCGCGGAGCCCAATCCAGCGACCGACGCGACCTCTCCGTCGCCATCGACGCCGTCCGAGACAAATTCGGTGACACCGCCCTATCCTTCGGCCGCCAATCCCGCTTCAACGATTAACCGCCTTTGGGCAAAAAGAAAGCCGGGCAGCTGCGAATGATTATTCTAGGACGGGGATTTTTTAATCATTTGGAGCGTCATTTCGCCCTTTGAATGATATTGGTCCCAATTCCCGTCAGACGCGAAATCTGGTCAATCGTAAACCCCCGATGCCTCAACACTGCCAGAAGACGATTTCGCTCTGATTTCGGCAAAGTTTTAAGCTGATAAGGCTCATGAGGAGCCAAAAGAGCCCGGGCAACTTCCAGCGCATCCATATCGGAGATATGCTTACCTTCGGGCATAAAATAGGGATTAGGCTTGCCGTCGGTACTCGAAAGATAAAACGCTTCCGTACCCCCAAACAGATTGAGAATACCTTCACAATCACAAATTTCGGGATGAGAGAAATACTCATGGAAGCTGCTCCAGCGATACAGAGGAGCAGAAGAAATACCTGCTTTTGCAGGATTGTCGTGTATGTATCGGACGCAACGGAGCAGCTGTTTGTCGTCAGAAATGATCACACTCTTGAATCGTTCCTGGAACACCGGTCCGCGGCGACCGGTTTTTTGATTGAAGTGTTTCGCATATGCCGTATCAATCGCATGCATAGCAACGCTCATCTGATTATCGAGATCATCAAATAGCAGGTGAACATGATTGTCCATGAGGCACCAGGCAAGAAGACGAATATGAGCGGACGTAAATCGTCTGTTCAATAGATTGAGAAAATAAAGGCGATCGTCATCGTCTTCGAAGATCAGCTGGCCAGCACAGCCCTTGAGCATGACGTGATAATGGCCGAGTTCGGACAACGCACGGGCAACACGAGTCATCGAAACCCTCCCTTCCAAGGATGCAGTAGTCACAGCATACAAAAGGAAAGGAAGAAAAGGGCCGAACCGCCCAACAAAGGTGAGCGGTTCGGCAAACGGTAGCAATGATTATTTTATCCCCGTCCCAGAAAAATCATTTAGAGGAGGTCGAGGGGAAGCTGGGGGGCGTCTCCCCAGAGTTTCTCGAGGCGGTAGAAGTCGCGGGCTTCGGGAGTGAAGACGTGGACGACAACCGAGCCGTAGTCCATGAGCATCCAGGTCTTCTGCTCGCGGCCCTCGATGGAGAACGGATGCTCGCCGCAAGCCTCGGCGACCTTCTCCTCGATCTCGTCGACGATAGAATCGACCTGGCGGTTGTTGGTACCGGTGGCGAGCACAAAGTAGTCGCACACATCGGAAAGCTCGGTCAGGTCGAGCACCTGAACGTCCTCGCCCTTCTTGTCGTAGGCGGCCTGCGCAGCGGCGCGGGCGACATCCTCGGCGGCGACACCGCTCGCGGACAGCGAGGCGGCGGTGCGGTCGGACGTGGCGGCGAAGCTCTTGTGCTCCACGTTCTCAAGAATCTGCTCGTCAGTCATGGTCTCGTCGGCCATGGAATACCTCTTTCTAGACACACCCGAGCTAGCGCAGCTGGGCGTAATGGTTGTAAATCGTAATAGCCGTGGGATAAAGATAGCGCCCGGACTGGATCACATAGACCAAACCCTGCGCAAAACAGGAGAAGAACAACTCGTCGAGCGTCGACTCCCCCACCATCTTGCGCAGCGCATGCGCATAGTCGCCGTGGCGGTTGGGCTCGATGGCATCGGCCACAAAGACCACCATATCGAGCGGCGTCATGTCGCAGGCACCCACGGTGTGACGGTCGACAGCCTGGAAAACGGCCGGCGACAACTCGGGGAAAAGCTGCGGAAGCTCATAGGCGGCAACAGGACCATGCAAAAGCGGCGTCGCGGCGGAAGGAGAGCCGGCAATCTTAATGCCGTAATGCAGAGCGCGCGTAACCAGCTCGTCGTCGGAGAGCACTTTGTCCCAGTCGTGGATCAGACCGGCAGCAGCGGCATCAAAGCGGTCAACGCCGTAGACCTCGGCCAGATGAAGTGCGGTCTCGGCAACACCCAGCGAATGCACATAGCGCTTGCGCTTATCCTTCATGCGAACATCGAGCAGCTCTTGAATGCGCTTGAGCAGCGCGCGCTCATCGCCCTCAAACTGATCCTCTACCGACAACGTAGACCCCCATCACTCAAAATCTTCTTGGCCCAATTCGGCATATAGCCTGCGTTTGCGAATGTAGCCGAGCACGGACTCGCTCGTAAGGTAGCGCACGCTCATGCCGCGGGCAACTCGCTTACGAATGTTCGTCGAGCTGATCGCCAGCGCCGGAATCTGAATATAGCGCACGTCGAACGGCAGCCCCGACTCTTTGATTCGGACACGCGCCGTATCGATATCAAAGCCCGGTCGCGTCGCCGCAATAAAAGTAGCAAGCTCAGCGATTCGTTCGGCATCATGCCAGGTCACGATATCGATGATCGCGTCGGCGCCCGTAATAAAGTAGAGCTTTACCTGCGGCGGGTAAAAGTCGCGAAGGGCATGAAGCGTATCGGCCGTATAGGTTACGCCCGGGCGGTCGATCTCGAACCGGCTCGCCAAAAAGGCCGGGTTCGCGGCGGTGGCGAGGACCGTCATGGCATAACGGTCCTCGGCAGGCGTCACCGGCTTGTCAAGCTTAAAGGCGGGAGACCCTGCCGGCATAAAGAGCACAGCGTCCAAGTCGAGCGACTCGCGCGCCTGCTCGGCAGTCACCAGATGCCCGTAATGGATGGGATCAAAGGTGCCACCCATAATGCCGAGCCTAAACTCCTGCCCGTCCTCTAGAGGAAGCTCGGGCAGACCGATTCCACCGCGCAGCGACATGGCTTACTCGCCCTCCGAGGTCTCGGCATCGCCCGCGGCATCCGCCGCATCGACAACCTCGACGCCTTCATCCGCAGCATCGGCCACGTCAATGACTTCAACGGCAACGTCCTCGCCAGCATCCTCGAGCTCCTCGTACTCCGAGAAGTCCTCAGCGCCCTCAAAGTCAAAGGCGCGCTGGCAAATGCGGACCTCGTCGCCCGCACGGCAACCGGCCTTCTCGAGCGCGTCGTCAACACCCATACGCGCAAACTTATGCTGCAGGTAAATGACGGCTTCCTCGTTTTCCCAGTCGGTCTGGATGACCATGCGCTCGATGGCACGACCGACCACGCGGAAGGCACCGGGCTCTTCCTGGACAATGCGGAAACGCTTCTCACGCTGCAGGCGGCGGCGCTCCCACTCATCGTCGCGCAGGTCGACCGGTTCATCGGAGACCGCCAGCTCGGCGCGGAGCTTGGCCACCTGCTCACCTACGGCAAGCATCAACGTATTGAGACCGGCGCCCGTCACGGCAGACACGGCAAAGAACATATGTCCATCGTCGAGCGCTGCGCGCTTAAGGTCGGCAATCTTGTCGGCCGTACCCGGCGCATCGCACTTGTTGGCGACGACGATCTGCGGACGCTCCGAAAGCTCGGCACCATACTGCTCGAGCTCGCGGTTGATGATTCGATAATCCTCGACCGGATCGCGATCCTCAAAACCACCCGTCATGTCGACGACGTGCATGATCAGGGCCGTACGCTCAATGTGGCGCAGGAACTGATGACCCAGGCCCTTGCCCTCGCTCGCGCCCTCGATGAGACCGGGGACGTCGGCAACGACGTAAGAATATTCGCCGGCACGCACCATGCCGAGGTTCGGCACGAGCGTGGTAAACGGGTAGTCGGCAATCTTGGGGCGGGCGGCACTCATGCGCGCAATGAGCGATGACTTACCCACCGAGGGAAAGCCCACGAGCGCGGCATCGGCCATAAGTTTCATCTCGAGCTCGATCCAGTGCTCCTCGGCCGGCTCGCCTAGCTGGGCAAAGGCCGGAGCGCGGCGCACCGACGTCACAAAGTGCGTGTTGCCCAGACCGCCGGCACCGCCGGGCGCCACGACGACGCGCTCGCCGTCGTGCACAAGGTCGGCAATCTCAAACATCGGGGTCTGTGTCTCGGGGTCGAGCTCGCGCACCACGGTACCCATAGGGACCTTGAGAATCAGGTCCTCGCCGCTCTTACCGTTACGACGGGCACCCTGCCCGTGCGTGCCACGCTCGGCGCGGAAGTGATGCTTAAAGCGGTAATCGATCAGCGAAGACAGCTGAGCATCGGCCTGGATGACGACATTGCCGCCACGACCGCCGTCGCCGCCATCGGGGCCGCCCTTGGGAACAAATGCCTCGCGCCTAAACGACATGCATCCGGCTCCGCCGTCGCCGCCGCAAAC
>CABUSE010000096.1 GCA_902494135.1 uncultured Collinsella sp.
TTGCCACGGGAATCCGGACGACGCTCCATCGTTGTCACGTGAGTCACTCCTTACCTAAATACGACAGAAATGCGGGTTCTTTCCCGCATGTTTTCGCAAACTCGGAGCGGCAGGGACGCGGCCCCTCCTTCACCGAATAGCGAAAAGCTAGTGCTCCATTGTAGTAGATGCCGCGTCTGCCGTGTGCTCGCGGGGCAGATGAATTGTAAAAGTCGTACCCTTTCCAAGCTCCGACTCCACGGATATGTAGCCATGGTGACGCTCGACGATCTGCTTGGTCACGGCGAGGCCAACGCCCAGGCCGCCAGCTTCGCGGGCGCGGCTGGCATCGGCGCGCCAAAACCGCCCGAAGATGCGCGACAAATCGCCCTTGGCAATACCGATGCCGGTATCAGAAACGGCAATGCTGACGTGCTTGCGGTCACTGAGCACCGACACCACGACCCAACCGCCCTCGGGGGTGTAGCGCATGGCGTTGCTCATGAGGTTGATAACACATTGCGTGATCATGTCGGGATCGGCCTCGACGACATCGTCGTGACCCTGGGTCTCGTCCGCAAAACGCAGGCGCAGATCGCGGTCGACAAACAGGCGCTCCTGGGCATTAACGATGGAACGCACGAAAGGAACCATGTCCACCGGCTCAAGGTTGAGCGGAGCCGTGCTGTTTTCCATGCGCGACAGGTCGAGCATCTGCTGCACCAGACGAGCCAGGCGACGCGTCTCGGAAGCAACGGTTTCCAAATGCTCATCGTCGGTGGGATACACGCCATCCTGCATGGCCTCGACCGTTGCGAGCATGGCCATAAGCGGCGTGCGAAGCTCGTGTGCAACGTCTGAGGTCAGGCGCTTCTCGTGTTTCATATCCTTCTCGAGCGAAGTGGCCATCTCATCGAAGGTCTCACCCAGCTGATCGATCTCGTCATCACCGCGCAGTCCCGTGCGAGCCGACAGGTCGCCGTCACGGATTTGCTTTGCGGTACTGGTGATGCGATGAATCGGCTTGGTGAGCATGCGCGACACGAGCGATCCGATAACGACCGAAATGCAGATTGCAACAACCGCGGCGAGGGCCATGGCGTTAAAGGTCTTCTCCCTAAACGCAGAGTCCGCCTTGGTGAGCAGAGCGTCGGAGCCGATGGCCCACAGCTTTACCTGTCCGACATGCTCGCCGGAAGACGTTACAATCTCGACGTTAGCAACGCTATCGGAGTCGGTTGGAGCAGACGAGACCGGGCTATGCGATGCCCTCTTGCCGCTCGTGTCGTCGGTCGTAGCCTGGTTTTCGCGTACATCGGCGGTGGCGCTTGCCGAGGGCCAGGAATCGTCATAAACGATCACGCCCTTTTTATTGACGACCTGCATACCCAGATCGTCGGAAACCAAACTCGACGTTGCGACCGTGCGCAGTTCTCCCGCGGTCCAAGAGCCGTTTTCCTCATATGAGGTTGCCAACTTCTCGGCAGCGGAATTTGCGATTTCGACGATATTGGAGCGTGTGTAATCCGAAAAGACCGTGCCCCACACAACAGAGACAACGCCCACCAGCACCAATACCGTCATGAGCGATGTCAGAGCAAAAGCAAGTGCCATGCGCGAGGGATAGCTCATCGTTGGCCGTGAATCGGAACGAGGCGTGTTCCAACTAGCCTTGGAACCCGCCTCGCTCTCCTGCTTGTGCTTTTGTCCGATTTCAAAGCGCGCAGGTGTCATATGTGATTTCCCTATTTCTCGTCCGACTTATCGGTCTTGGCCGGAGCCTCGAAGCGATAGCCGACACCATGGACGGTGTAGAGCCACTTGGGCTTCTTGGGATCATCGCCCAGCTTGGCGCGAAGATTCTTCACGTGGCTATCGATGGTGCGCTCATAGCCCTCAAAGTCATACCCGAGCACTTTCTCGACCAGCTCCATGCGGTTATACACACGGCCGGGATGGCGGGCAAGCGTGGTGAGCAGCTTGAACTCGGAAGCCGTCAGATCGACTTCCTTGCCCTCGACGAAGATCTTGTGGCCCGAGATATCGATGACCAGATCGCCGAAGTCGAGCACCTCGACGGCGGGCTCGTCGGCCTGATGGGCACGGCGGAACAGAGCACGAACGCGGGCGACGAGCTCGCGCGGCGAGAACGGCTTAATCAGATAGTCATCGGCGCCGAGCTCAAGACCGATAATACGGTCCTCGATCTCGCCCTTAGCCGTCAGCATGATGATGGGGACATCCGAGGTATCGCGAATGGTGCGGCAAACGCGCTCGCCGGGAATCTTGGGGAGCATAAGGTCGAGCACGACCAGGTCGAACTGATGCTTCTCGAACTCCTCGATCGCGGACTGACCGTCGCCGACGCCCACAACCCAGTAGCCTTCGCGCTCGAGATAGGCAGCGACGGCGTCACGGATTGCCTTCTCATCCTCGACCAGCAGAATCTTTTTTGCATCTGAAGCCATAACACGGCCCCCCTGTCTCAATTAGCTAAGAACAAGCCCATTTTAACGCACCTGAGCCCGCCGGATGCCGCTATGACGCGGCAGCTCGGCGGGCGGTACTCACAATTACAACGCGTTTATTCCCCTGTTGGCGCCTTTTTAACCCCTCTAAGCTTAAAGAGAGAATAGGCGTGCAGTGACCGTCTCTGGTATACCCTGGCTGTTGCGCACCGTGGCGTACGTAAGGAATGAGTCCGACTTTCCCGCCGTAGCTGGATAATCGCCATACTCCAAAGCGCGGTCGGGCGACAGCAGCGAGCCATAGGTCTTGGCAGAGGTGTCGATCAGGAAATGCGACGCCTGTACCTTAACAAGGTATTTATTCTTCTTGCCAGCCGCACATGCAAGCGGCTCGCGGGACAGGAAGAGATACGGCCCTCCCTCATTACCGATATACGTGCCCATGTTGCCCAGGCTGCCCACGCCACTATAGGTCGCCTCGATAGAAAACACGAAGGTATCGCCCATATATACGGCCTCGAAAGGCGAGACTGACGAGGGAAGAACTAGCTGGGCACGTTTGGTGTTGTTGCCGTCGGTCAGATCGATTGCCGTTATGCCGTAGTAGACGCCCTCGTCGTTGCGGACACGCGGCGAGATGGTCAAAATGCCGTCGCTCGCGCGCGGGGCCGATGCAAAGCGGCCCGTCGATTTCCAAATTACCTCGGCCTTGGATTCATCAAGCGAGCGACGATAGCAAAACGAATCACTACTCGTTTTATTGCCGCCTGCCGAAGGCATTTTATACCAGATGACTGATGACCCGAACGCCGTGAACAGGGGCGGATCATAGTCCTTGCCACCTCGATCGAGCTCAACCACGTCGCCAGAGAGCGAAGCGCCCGACAGATTTTGAGCGTAGAGCTTCCACGATGAATTGGCAAAGTTCATCTCAACCCACGCGAATACGCCGTCGCCGGCACGGACATCGTAGAATGCGTATCCCGTGCCCTCGATAGGATCCTCGATTAATGTGGTAAGCGAGCCATCGCCCAGGTTGAGCACGCCGAGTGTGTTGGCGTGCAGTGCCGATGCGGGCGCCATCATCGCCGCGGCGTAATCGCCGTCGCAGTAGTACAGCAGCGTACCCAGAGGCAGCGTCCACGATGACGCCGGCTCAAGATCGATGTCGACAGCCTCATACTCATCCGTAATCGAGATGATTTTGGAATCGTCCTTGATAACCTGCGGCTCGCCGGCGACATCATCGCTGGTACCCGTTTTTTTCGAGCATCCGGCAAGCACCGTGGCAGCGCCCGCGGCAGCCCCACCGAGTACAAAGCCGCGACGCGATATTCCGTTCTTGATGTGATCGGCGATACCCATTAGGCGATCTCGGCGCGAGCGGCCTCGATAGCGCGCGTAAGCTGGTCGGCGCAGGAGGTCTTTTTCATACCGCAGGTATTACCGGCGAGAACCTCGATTACGCGATCGGCGGGAGCGCCCTCGACCAGCTTGGAGATAGCCTTGAGATTGCCGTCGCAGCCGCCGGTAAACTCAACGCCCACCACCTTGTTGCCGTCATCGGAAAGGTCAAGGTGAATATTGCGAGCACACACGCCCTGAGGCTTGTAATCAAACGAAATCATGCGATCCCCTCTCAGAATGTTATTCGAGACGACTATTATCCCCGTCTTTCCCTAAATGCAACGAGGCGCTTTGCCGGCAACACACATTACCAGCAAAGCGCCCTAAAAAGCTAACGTTATGCCCGAACCTACTCGAAGCTCAGCTGCTCCAGACGATCAAAGACCGTGTCGATACGGGTGAGGAAGTCCCACGGATCAAAGATCTCGTCGAGCTTCTCCTGACTGACGGTGCAGCGCGGGTCGGCCTCGAGACGCTCCTTAAAGGTGGGGCCGGAGACACAATCCTGTACCTCGTGCCAGGTTGCCATAGCGTTCTCCTGCACAATGGCGTACGCGTCCTCGCGGGTGATGCCCGTGTCGACGAGGGCGAGCAGTACCTTGGAAGAGAAGATGAGGCCGCGGGTCTTATTGAGGTTGGCCATCATGCGGGCGGGATACAGCTGCAGGCCGTCGATAACGCGGATGAGGCACTGGAACATGTGGTCGAGGGCGATGAAGCTATCGGCCTGGGCGACGCGCTCGGCAGAGGAGTGCGAAATGTCACGCTCGTGCCACAGGGCGACGTTATCGAAGGCAACCTGGGCGTTGGACTTCACGACGCGCGACAGACCGCAGACTTTCTCCATGGTGATGGGGTTGCGCTTGTGCGGCATGGCTGAGCTGCCCTTTTGACCCTTACGGAACGGCTCCTCGGCCTCGAGCGTATCGGTCTTCTGTAGATTGCGAACCTCGGTAGCGATGCGCTCACAGGTGGCCGCTGTAGTGGCAAGCACGCCGGCAAGGTAGGCATGGTGATCGCGGCTGATGACCTGCGTGGACAGGGGATCGTGGACCAGGCCCAGGTGCTCGCAGACGTACTCCTCGACGAACGGCTCGATGGAGCTGTACGTGCCGACAGCGCCCGAGATAGCACCGAAGGCAACATTCTTGCGGGCGTCCTCAAGACGATCCAGATCGCGCTTGAGCTCCCAGGCCCAAGAGCCAAACTTCATGCCGAAGGTCATCGGCTCGGCATGGATGCCATGAGTACGGCCGGCGCAGAGCGTGTTGCGCTCCTCAAAGGCGCGACGCTTGCAGATCTCGCCGAGTTTTTTGACGTCCTCGATGATCAGGTCGCAGGCCTGGGTGAGCTGGTAGCACAGGGCCGTGTCGCCCAGATCGGAGCTGGTCATGCCATAGTGAACCCAGCGGCTGGGCTTGGGGTCGCCCTCGGGAACATCGGCATCGATGTACTCCTTCATGTTGGTCAGGAAGGCAATGACGTCGTGGCGCGTGACTTCCTCGATCTCATCGACCTTCGCCTTCTCAAAGTTGGCATGGTCGCGGATCCACTGGGCCTCGTCTTTGGAAATACCGATCTTGCCGAGCTCCGCCTGGGCCTCGCAGGCCAAGACCTCGATCTCCTGCCAAATGGCGTACTTGTTCTCGAGGGAGAAGATGTGTCCCATCTCCGGGCGGGTATAGCGATCGATCATAGCGGCTCCTTTTTGGTTATTGGCACGTTGGTCGTAACCCAA
>CABUSE010000097.1 GCA_902494135.1 uncultured Collinsella sp.
AAGCTCTATGGTGTGAGTCTGGACGAGCTGCTCAATCCGAGCGATGAGATTGAGGACGATATCGAGTTTGAGAACGAGGACCGCGCTCGTCAGCGCGAGGCCGAGGCGGCAGAGCGCGCACGCACCCATGAGGCGGCGGCACGAGCTACCGAGGCGGCAACACAGGCGAGTGACGCCGCCGCCAAGGCGGCGCAAGCGGCAAGCTGGAGTGCACAGGCCGCTAATGCCGCTACGGCGCAGGCGACGAGTGGCGGCGCAGTTGGCTCGACTCCGGTGAAGGGCCCGTTCCAGTCGTTCCCGTATTGGGCCGTGTGCTGGTTACTGTTCTTTTTGCTGATGTTCCCGTTTGGTGCCGGCCCCTTTGCCGCGCTGATCTTCTTTACGATTCCCATCTATCACTGGGTTGCGCGTGCGCTCGATGGTGATTGGGCGCGCGGGGATATTCAGGTTGGTCCGGCACCGGTGACAGCTGGGACTAAGGGGGAGGACGTTTCCACAGCGGTTGACGCTGACATGGCTGCCGCGACCACCGCTGAGTCGAGTGCCAAAGAAGGTGATGAATGATGAAGCTTTCGCATGAATCCAAGGTACGCTTGGGCGTTGGCATCGGAGCGTTTGTTCTCATCATCGGGCTTGTCTTTGGCACTTCGCGGACTTTGATTCATTTTGATGGCCCGTGGGACCTCGACGATGTTGTATCCGGCTTGTCTGGTATGGACGATGCGGTTGACGACGACGATTTTATGAACGATGGCGGTAACTATTCCGCTCGGCCTCAGCAGCTTTCGAGCACGACTTTTGACGAAGACGCGTTCCAATCGCTCGACTTGGATGTGACGTCGGGGACGGTCGAGATTAAACGTGTCTCTGGCGGACCGGTACGTGTCATCGAAAGCGGGCGCGTTGCAAAGGGGGCGTCTGCTTCCGATGCCGCCACTCAGAATCTGGTTAAGATCGAGGGCTCTACACTCAAGATTAGCCAGTTCGACTGCGATGACGAGCGCGCCCATGACCGTAAGGTCACCATTGAACTGCCGCGTGAGCTTGCCGATAACATGATGGGCATTACGGCAAACGTGGGGTTGGGAGACCTGACGGTCGCGGACATTGCGTGCCACGACTTTGATTTGACGTTGGGCTCGGGAGACGTCGCGTTTGCGGGCACCGTGACCGACACTCTGAATGCCGAGGTCGGTTTGGGCGATGCGACGTTCGAGCTCTACCAGGCCCCCGCGAAGTCGATGGACGTGAGCGTGGACTCGGGCGATGTGGAGGTAACGGTTCCGAAATCTACGGGCTTTACGGCGAGCCTTACTCTGGGTAGCGGTGACTTCGAGAGCGATTTCCTTCCGCTTGACTACGACGGTGAGACTATTTTGAATCTTGAATTCGATAACGACGATAAGTCTGCTACGTATCGTTTTGAGGTCGGTTCGGGCGACATGTCGTTTGATTCGGAGTAGTGAGGCAGACGAAAGCCTAGGCGAAGATATAGCTGCGCTCTTTGATGAAGGCGCCGAAGCCGAGATCGGCTCCGGCGCCTTTGCCTTTACAATGGGGACATGGAACAGATTATCTTGAACATACTCGAGGCCCTGCGTCGCGGCGAGACCGTGGACGACAAAGCGCTCGTCAAACTGATACATGCCGAGGCGCGCCGTGAGGGTGCCGACAAACGCGATTTGGCCAAGCGCCGTCTGCTGCCGTTCTACCAGCGGGTTAAACGTGAGGAGCCGGTTCGGTGGGCTGCGTGGAATGTCGATTCCGATCTGGAGCGTCAACTGCTGCAGGTCCTGCGTATGAAGCCGCGCCGAACGGCCTCGGGCGTGGCGACCATTACCGTCATTACCAAGCCCTGGCCATGCTCGGGCGATTGCCTGTTTTGCCCCAACGATCTGCGCATGCCCAAGAGCTATCTGCACGCCGAGCCGGCATGCGCCCGTGCGGAGCAAAATTGCTTTGACCCGTATCTGCAGGTGAGCGCTCGCCTGACCGCGCTTTCGCAGATGGGGCATGCGACCGATAAGATCGAGCTCATTGTGCTTGGCGGTACCTGGAGCGACTATCCGGAAGGCTATCAGACATGGTTTATGTCGGAGCTTTTCCGTGCACTCAATGACGATGCCGTCGCCGGCGTGGCGGCCAACCCCATGTTGGCACGTCCGGGCATCAGCCGTGCCGAGGCGGGGCGTCTGCTCGATGACGCTCCCGCCGATGCCCTGCCGCCTGTGGTAGCAGAGCGCCGTGAGCGCTATCGGGCCGCCGGCATTGCGACAGACGAGGTCGAGCTTGCTGCCGGCGTTGCCGACGAGCAGGGGCGTGTGGATGCTGCCGTGGGCGGCTATAACCGTGCGGTGCGTCGTCTGTACGGTCCCGGTACGCCGTGGGGCGAGGTCACTGAGTGGCAGACGGCAACGATGGAGGAGCTTGAGCGTCAGCAGCGCATCAACGAGACGGCGAAGCATCGCGTGGTGGGGCTCGTTATCGAGACGCGCCCCGATGCCGTGACGCCCCAGGCGCTCACGCTTATCCGCCGCCTGGGTTGCACCAAGATTCAGATGGGCATCCAGAGCCTCAACCAGCACCTGCTCGATATCAACGAGCGTCGTATTTCGGTGGCGCAGATCGAGCGGGCGTTTTCGCTTGCGCGCCTGTTTGGCTTTAAGATCCACGCGCATTTTATGCTTAACTTGCTGGGCGCCACGCCCGAGGGGGACAAGCGCGACTACGAACGCTTTATGACCGAAGGGGCCTTTATGCCCGACGAGGTCAAGGTTTACCCGTGTGCGCTCATCGAGGGCTCGCGTCTGGTGGGCTGCTACGAGCGCGGCGAGTGGCGTCCCTATACCGAGGAAGAGTTGCTCGATGTACTGGCCGGCGACATCGTGGTGACGCCGGCGTTCTGCCGCATCAGTCGCATGATCCGCGACTTTAGTTCCGACGACATCATGGTGGGCAACAAGAAACCCAACCTGCGTCAGCTCGTCGAAAACCGCTTGGCCGCTCGGGGTGACGGTGCGACGGTGCGCGAGATTCGCTATCGCGAGATCAGCACGGCGGGTGCCGACTTGGATGAGCTATCTCTTGATGAGGAGGTGGCGTACGAGACGCCGGTGACGCACGAGTGCTTTTTGCAGTGGGTGACGCCGCAGGGCAAGATCGCGGGCTTTTTGCGGTTGTCGCTGCCCGACCATTCGTTTGTTGCCGCGCATGCGGACGAGTTGCTGACGATGCCGGACGAGGCGATGATTCGCGAGGTACACGTGTATGGCATGGCGGCGCGCGTGGGGTATCAAGGCCAGGCGGCCCAGCACCATGGGTTGGGGCGTCTGCTCGTAGAGCGTGCGTGCGAGATTGCCCGGGATGCGGGTTATACGCGCATCAACGTGATCAGCGCGATTGGTACGCGCGAGTACTATCGCCATTTGGGTTTTTACGATCATGGACTCTATCTGCAAAAGGAGCTCTAGATGAACAAGCCGAGTGTTTCTGCTGGCGTCGTTGCCGGCGTTGCCCTGGGAGCCGCGGCGCTTGGTGCGGCCGCCGTCGCTGTTCGTGCTGCCTGTCTGCAGGTTGCGCGAACCCGCAATGGGTTGGCGCGTGTGAAACGCGTGCACGATGGGGACGGCGATGAGATTCGCGTGTTGGTGCAAGGCGGCGTCTACCAAAGCGCAAGCTACGTTGGTGAGCGTTGGGCGGAACCGGTCTTTGCGTACTATCGTGCGTTTGACGACGTGTTTGAGTCCGAGGATGCGATGCACGATGCTTATGGTCACGGCATCAACCGCATGCTTGTGCTGGGTGGCGGCGGGTTTGCCTATCCCAAGTTTGCGCTGATGTCGCACGAGGGCTTGCGCATGGACGTCATCGAGTATGACGGAGAGATTACGCGCCTGGCGCGCCGCTGGTTCTACCTAGACGAGCTGGAGCGCGCGGCGGGCGATCGCCTGCGGGTGATAACCGCTGAGGCTCGCTCGTATTTGGGTGTGACGAGCGTGGGCCATCGTCGCTACGACGTGGTCGTGAGCGATTGCTTTGGCGGTGCCGAGCCCGTACGCGAGCTGGCGACGGTTGAGGCATTGCGTTTGGTGCGGGGCAGCCTAAATGTCGGTGGCGTCTACGTTGCCAATATCGTGAGTGCAAACGAGGGGAGCGATGTGACGTTCCTGCGCGACTGTGCCGCCACGGCGCTTGAGGTGTTCGACCATGCTTGGGTGGTCCCATGTGGCGATGCAGAGTTCGGCGGCGAGGAGAATTATCTGCTCATCGCCAGCGACGGCAACTACGCCTTTGCCGAAGCCGTGCCCTTCGACACCGACTTCCTCGGCACCGTCCTTCACGACAAATAAGTTTCCCCGTCCCAAAAATACTGGTCTTAGGCGTGGTCGCGCCAGCCGAGAACGCGCTGCTTCATGCCTTCGATGTCGAGCACGCCTTCGGCAAAGCCCTTGCGCACGAGCTCTTCGGGAACAAACTCGTCGTAGCGGTCAAAGTAAGGCACCTCGCCAGGATAGACGAGCTCGATGGGGTCGAAGTCCTTCTCGGCCTCGGCGGCGAGCACCTCAAAGAACGTCTCTTCGTCGGCCTTCATCTTAAACTGCATAAAGTACGGGCGTGATGGGTCGAGTCCGCGAAGGCCCAACTCAGCGGCGCATTTGATTTTAAGCATGCGCTCGAGTGCTAGGAAGGCGTAGCTGCCTAACCAGGGGAAGAGTACCCAGGTGTCGCCGCCCAGGTTAATGAGCGGTTTAGTTCCCGCACCCGAAATCTCAGCCGTATGGCGAGCCTGCGCCAAGCGGGCCCTTGCGTTACCCATGAGGTACGGATATGTCGCGTGCTCGTTGAGCGCCTTGCGCATGCGCTCGAGTACGTGTGTATTGATGTCGCCGGGGCAGTCGCCAAAGTAGGCCGGCACCCGGCCCTTGACCTGCGTGGCAAAGACGGTGTGGCGCTTCCAGTCCACTTCCTCGACAATCCAGCAGTGTCCGGCGATGGCGATGCGCTCACCGGGCGGTGGCGGATTGACGATCGTACCCAACTCGGCCGATTCGCTGCGAACGGTGAACTCCTCGTTTTCCTGGAACACGGCGTAGAACTTAAAGTTGTTGATGATGCGCTCGCCCGCGAGACCCACGATGAGCCCACCGCCCTCGGTGACCTGGATATGGTCGATCTTAATGAGGTGGCGCAGCAGCACGCGATAGTCATCGGCCGAGACGCGATGGAAATAACTGAGCGTGAGTACGCGCTGGGCAAGCTCTGCCGGCGTGAGTTCGCCGGTGCTGGCAAGCGTCGACATGGTCTGGTGGTAGAGCAGGCTGTAGGGGAGTCGATCGAGCTCGGGCGGCTCGACCCACTTTTCCTCGCGATAGAGTTGTACGAGCGCGATGCCCTGCAGGAGCTTCCACGGAATGGTCTCGGGCATCATCGTGCGCGGCTCGGG
>CABUSE010000098.1 GCA_902494135.1 uncultured Collinsella sp.
ACACGCGCGGCCTCGGCCGAGGCCATGAGCTGCGGCAAGAAGAACTTGCCCTGGTCAAAGAGGACGCCAACCTCGTCGAGGGCGGGGATAAAGTGATTGTTGATGAGGTCCATGGCGTCGTGGTCTGCCAACAGACGCTCGGTCTCGGCGGCGATTTCGCCTTTGCGGCCCGAGACGACCATGCGACGAATTGGGTCGTCGTTGCCGTCGGAGCCGGCGGTGCCGGCGGCGGGCGCGGCGTCGGTCGGGGCGGCCTGGGCGGCTGCCGGGTTGGCGGCGATCTTATACGGGTCGGTCCAGCCGGCGTAGCGCTCGATGTATCCGGTCGAGCCCTCGTCCTCAACGCTCAGCACACGATAGCTGTAGACGGTGTCCATAAAGCGCTTGGAGCCCGGGTTCATGATGGGGGCGTCCAGGCCCGCGCCAAAGGCGGCGGCCAAAAAGACCGAGCCCAGCAGCGGGCGGGCAGGCAGACCAAAGCTGATGTTCGACACGCCGAGCGCGCATTTGACGCCCAGGCGCTCCTTGCACAGGGACATGGCGCGCAGGATCTGCTCGGCCTGGCGTTGATTGGTCGAGGCGGTCATGACCAGGCAGTCGATGAGGATACGGTCCGGACCGATGCCGTAGCGGGCTGCTTCGGTCACGATACGCTCGGCGATGGCGAAGCGAGCCTCGGCGGTATCGGGGATGCCGCCTTCGTCGAGTGTGAGGCCGACGACGTTGGTGCCGTAGTGGGCGACCAGCGGAAAGATCTCATCCATGATCTGCTGCTTGCCATTGACCGAGTTGATGATGGGCTTGCCGGCGTAGCGGCGCACGGCGGCCTCGACGGCTGCAGGGTCGGTGGAGTCGATCTGCAACGGCAGCAGCGTGGAGCCCTGGAGCTGCTCGGTCGCCTGTTGGATGATCTTGACCTCGTCGATCTCGGGCAGGCCCACGTTGACGTCCAGGATATCGGCACCCTGCTCTTGCTGGCTGATGCCCTGGCTTACGACGTAGTCCAGGTCGCCGTCGCGCAGGGCCTGCTGCAGGCGCTTTTTGCCGGTGGGATTGATGCGCTCGCCGATGACGGCGATCTTGTGGCCGTCGCAGGGAAGATCCACGACCGTTTGGGCGCTCGTGACCGACATGCTGGGCTTGCGGCGGCGCGGGCTGGGCGTGTGATTGTCGATGAGGGTGCGAAGTGCCGCCATGTGCGTGGGCGTGGTACCGCAACATCCGCCGACGACGCTCACGCCGTCGGCGATCATGCCGGCGACGGCCTTGGCGTACTCGGGGGCCTGGATGTCAAAGACGGTGTTGCCGTCGTCGTCCACGCGGGGCAGTCCTGCGTTGGCCTGCACCATGATGGGCTTGTCGGTAACGGTGAGCATACGCGCAGCGAGTCCTCGGAGCTCGGCCGGGCCTTGGCTGCAGTTGATGCCCAGGACGTCGGCGCCGATGGCGTCGAGGGTGATGGCGGCGACCTCGGGGCTCGTGCCCAGGAATGTGCGGCCGTCCTCCTCAAAGGTCATGGTGGCAAAGACGGGAAGGTCGGAGTTCTCGCGACAGGCGAGGACGGCAGCCTTGATCTCGGCAAGGTCGGTCATGGTCTCGATAATAAAGAGGTCAACACCCGCGGCGACGCCAGCGCGCACCTCCTCGGCAAAGAGGTCGTAGGCCTCGTCGAAGCTGAGGGTGCCCAGGGGGCGCAGCAGGGCACCGATGGGGCCGATGTCACCGGCGACGTAATGGGCACCGGCCGCGCGAGCGCAAGAGACCGCGGCGGCAAAGACATCTGCCACGGTGGCGGCACCGTCGAGTTTGTGGGCGTTGGCGCCAAAGGTGTTGGCGGTGATCACGTCGCAGCCGGCCTCGACGTACTGACGCTGAATATCGGTAATGACCTGGGGCTCCTCAAAGTTGAGCAACTCGGGCAGGGCGCCGGCCTTCATGCCGGCCGCCTGCAGCATGGTGCCCATGCCGCCGTCGAACAGCAGGTGTCCCGTGCCCTCGATGGCGGCACGCAGTCGATCGTCCTTAATGCGAAGGTCGTCGATTGTGCGCGTCTTGTATGCAGCGCCATTGCGGCGTGCGGCATCAACGGGCGCCGCCAGCGCGGCACCGTCCAGATCATGAGTGATAAGCGGAGTAAACATCAATGAGCTCCTAATGGCTGGAATAGCAGGTGGTGTGGGCGGCGCGGAAGCGGCAGTGCTCGTGCATGCGGCAGATAGTGCAGGTGGGGCGGCTCTGGGCGTCGTGGACTTTGCCGTCGAACAGACCAATCACCGCGGTCACGCTTTTGGTGGGCATGAGCAGGCTGGTGGGTGTGACGGTCAGGCCGATGAGCCGCGTGGCGTTGAGCGCATCCACGATTGAGCGCTGTGCCGTAAGCGGGCAGTCGCCGTAGCCGGGACTAAAGCGCCAGTTACCGGCGAGTCCGTGTGCGGCGGCCGCAGCCTTGACCAGCTGGTCCATCTGCTCGACGGCGGCTTCTACATAGGCAGCGCATGCGGCGTCGAGCACGGCTCCCTCCAGGGGCTGCTGGGCTCCCGTGGTACGCAGGCGACGCTCGGCGTCCATGCCGAGGGTGCATGCCATGAGCGCGGCAAAGCGGGCGTCTTTGAGATGGCGATAGATATCGCGACCGTGCAGCTCAACGTTGGTGCCGACCAGACGGATGCAAGGCTCTCCCTGCTCGTCCACGCCCGTGGCATCGACGGTAAACACGCGCCGCACGCCGCGGGGCTCAATGTCCAGTTCCAGACGCTCAACGACAAGCTCAATACGCTGCGACAGTTCGGGCTCAATCTGCTGACCGCCGTAGCCCAGATAGCGCAACATTTCGGCACGGTCGACGCGGGGATGGTGGGCGGCATCGATACGATAAAGCGCCGGCGACGCAAGGTCGGCCGGCACTTCGACAGCGGTTGTATCGATGTGCGGTTTTTCCATTACCCCAGGCGCTCCATAATGGTTGCGGCGATCGCAGGACGATTCATAGTGTACAGGTGCAGACCGGCGGCGCCGTGCTCCTTGAGGTCGCAAAGCTGACGGGCGGCATAATCTACACCGGCTGCCTGCAGGCTCTCGGGGTCGTTCTCGTACTTGGCGAGAATCTTGATGACGGGGGAGGGCAGCGATGCACCGCACATAAAGACCATGCGGCTGATCTGTGACTTGCCCATAAACGGCATGATGCCCGCGGTAATGGGCACGGTGATACCTGCCTTGTCGGCAAGCTCGCGGAAGCGGTAGAAGCACTCGTTGTCAAAGAAGAGCTGCGTCACAAAGAAGCTCGCGCCGGCATCTTGCTTTTGCTTGAGGTATTCGACCGAAGCGTTGAGGTCCTCACAGGCAATGTGTCCCTCGGGGTAGGCTGCGGCGCCCACACAAAAGCCGGCGTCGACAAGCTCGGGGATGAGGTCGCGGGCGTAGGCGTAGTCCGAGGCGGGCTTGTCATCCTCGGTCGCGCCAGCGGGCAGATCACCGCGCAGGGCCAGGATGTTTTCAACGCCGGCGGTGCGATACTCGTCGATCTTGGCGGCGATATCGGCGTGCGAACGGCCCACGCAGGTAAGGTGTGCCACCGAGGGTGTATCGAATTCGCTCGTAATCATATGCGCGATGGGGGCGGTGGTGGCGCCGTTGCCCGAGCCGCCGGCCGAGCAGGTGACCGAGACAAAGCTCGGCGAAAGCTTGCACAGATTGCCTGCCACTTCGCGAGCCGTGTCGAGGGTAAGCTCGCCCTTGGGCGGGAACATCTCAAACGAAATGGGCGCGGTGCCCTGGGATGCCGCCTGCTTAAAAAGCTCGTCGACGCGCATATCGTGCTCCTTTAAATACTTGATAGGGTAATGTGTTGTAAGGATTCTACAGCACCACTGTGCCACGGTGGAGTTTCACTCACTATTTGGGGGATACCAATCAAAGATGCCTTGCTATCGGCATTCCCTATAGCAGAGCGGCTCATTTTGACACGGGCTATAAAGACTGGTATCTGATGCGAAATACCAGTTAATAGAGCCCCATCCCAGATTGACTACCCTTAAACCATGGGGGGAGGTCTGCAATTTATACAGTTGATTGGCTGTTGAGGGTGGCAACGCCGCCGCGATGCGGTAACCTCATTGATTGGTTTCGTGACAGCAACATAACGGTAATGTTGCGGAAACACGACGAGCCTAATCTATGACTCGTTCGTTAGTAATCAACACCGCATCTCACGCGGTGCCGATACGAAGGGAGTTCCGTATGGCCGATCTTACTGACCGCTTCGGGACCATGGTGTTCTCTGAGGAAGTCATGAAGGACTACCTCCCCAAGGACATTTGGAAGCGCCTCGCTGCAACTCTCGAGGACGGTGAACCGCTCGACCTGGACGTGGCCAATGCCGTCGCTCACGCTATGAAGGTCTGGGCCATCTCCAAGGGCGCTACGCACTACGCCCACTGGTTCCAGCCGCTTTCGGGCATTACTTCCGAGAAGCACGACAGCTTCCTCGAGCCCAACCACGACGGCACCGCCATTACCAAGTTTACGGGCAAGAACCTCATCCAGGGCGAGCCGGACGCCTCCAGCTTCCCTAACGGCGGCCTGCGCGCCACCTTCGAGGCCCGTGGCTACACCGCTTGGGATCCCACCAGTCCCGCCTTCATTAAGGACGAGGTCCTGTGCATTCCCACGGCTTTCTGCTCCTACACCGGCGAGGCCCTGGACAAGAAGACCCCGCTGCTGCGCTCCATGACCGCGCTCGATCGCGAGGCTAAGCGCGTTCTGTCCCTCTTTGGTAAGACCCCCAAGAAGGTCGTGCCCTCCGTCGGCGACGAGCAGGAGTACTTCCTGATCAAGAAGGACGCCTACCGCAAGCGCAAGGACCTGGTCATTACCGGCCGTACCCTCTTTGGCGCCAACCCCTGCAAGGGCCAGGAGCTCGAGGAGCACTACTTTGGCGCTATCCGTCCTACCGTCTCGGCCTACATGAAGGACCTGGACGAGGAACTGTGGGCGCTCGGCATTCCCGCCAAGACCAAGCACAACGAGGTCGCTCCCTGCCAGCACGAGCTCGCGCCGGTCTATGAGGAGGTCAACGAGGCCATCGACCAGAACCTGATCATGATGGAGAAGATGAAGCTCATCGCCTCCCGCCACGATCTGGTCTGCCTGCTGCACGAGAAGCCCTTCGAGGGCATTAACGGCTCGGGTAAGCACAACAACTGGTCTATCGGTACCGAGTCCGAGAACCTGCTCGATCCGGGCGACACCCCGCTCGACAACCTGCAGTTCATCGTCTTCCTCACTGCGGTGATCGAGGCCGTCGATAACTATCAGGAACTCCTGCGTGCCTCCGTTGCCTCGGCCGGCAACGATCATCGTCTGGGCGCCAACGAGGCTCCTCCGGCGATTATGTCCATCTTCCTGGGCGACCAGCTTACCGAGGTCGTCGAGAAGAT
>CABUSE010000099.1 GCA_902494135.1 uncultured Collinsella sp.
CAACATGCAAACATGCGTTCGATAATAGGAGGCATGGAATATCGACAGACAGACGGCAAAACTCGGCGCGTACACAAGCAGTATGTGGACGTCGTGGCTCGCATCCTCGCGGGCGGACAAGTCGTGCCGGTTACCGTCTGCTGGGTCGACGGTCGCTGCTTTACGATTGACGAGATTGTCTCGTCCACGGGCTTTGGCTTAACGGTTCACGGTGTTCGTACGGCGACCTATAAGGTGCGTTTTGGCGGGCACGCGACCGAGTTGTATCTGGAGGACCAGACGCGCGAGCGGGCGGACGGCTCGCAGGCACACGTGATGCGTTGGTGGGTCTGGGCCTTTGATCGCACGCTCGAGGGCGAGCGCCGTAGGTAAGGACGTACGGCATTCGGGTACAATGACAGGAATCTTGTCAGCTACTGCGCTGTCGCGGCGCTTTTGAAAGGACGAAATTATGAACGATATTCAGGGCTATCAGAACGGCCCCATCGAAACCGGCGCAAGCCGTGCCAAGGAGATGTCGCCGCGTGCGTATAATCTTGCCATGTCTGCCCTCATCTTCTTGGGCTTTTGTGCCATGGGCGCTGGTGCTTACTTTACGAGCACCATGGCGTTTGCCCGCATGATGATGAGCGGCGCCGCCCTGCCACTGGTCTTTGGCTCGTTTATTTTGACCATCGTCGGCATGGTCATGATGTCGGCCGCCGCCAGTAAGCAGTCCGTGGGCCTGTCCCTTGTGGGCTACGTAATCTTTGCGAGCACCTTTGGCCTGACCGCGTCGTTTGGCCTTGCCAACTACGACCTGCCCACCATCAACACTGCCTTTATCGCCACGGCCGCCATCACCTTTGTCTTTGGCGCCTTGGGCGTGACGTTCCCCAAGTTTTTCCAGCGCGTATATGGCATCGGTTTTGGCATTCTGCTCGCCACTATTCTGGTTGAGATCGTGCTGATGTTCATGGGCGTCTCGCAGACCATCACCGATCTGATCGTAATCGTGGTGTTCGCCGGCTTTATTGGCTACGACACCTATGTTGCCACGACGGTGCCGCCTACGCTGCCCAACGCCGTGCTCATGGCGTCCAATCTGTTCGTGGACATTATCAACGTGTTCCTGCGCATCCTGAACATCCTTGGCCGTCGCGACTAGTGGCGAATTGCGGCGGTGCTTGCCGTGCGTGTAAATCGATGCGAAAGGCGGTCCTTCGGGGCCGTCTTTTTTGTACTCGGCGGGGTATCATGGATGGGAAAAGCCGATAGCGGCAGCGACAGGAAAGGTGACCACTTATGGCAGACGTCGACAACAGGAACCGTAACCGCAGGTCCAACCGAGCGGGTCAGCCCAATCCCAAGCGCGAGGCCCGTGCCAAGGCCGCCGAGCGTCACGTGGCAACTGTGTCCGAAGCGTGCGCCAAGGATATCGAGCGTTCGCTTGCCGGCGTGTGCGAGTTCGATGGTATGCCTGCCGGTTTTGTCGCGGCGATGAAGGCCAAGGTTCAGAGTGCTGTGGCCGCCGAAGAACAGGTTGCCGAGGACGTCGAGGGCGCGGAGGCTGCCGAGACCGAGACGGCGCCCGAGACCGAGGCAGCGCCTGAGCCTGCCGAGGAAATCGCCGAAGCTGAGTCCGCGCCTGCTGAGGAGCCCGCTCCGGTTCTGCCTGAGGTCACCGTGCTCGATGCCTCCGCCACGCAGGCCATCCTGGACAACGGTCGTGGCTATGCGCAGTTCTGCGACATGGCCGTGCTCGCCTTTGCCTCGTTCACCAACCCGGGCGGTGGCTACATCCAGGGCTATCTGGGCCAGGAGGCCACGCTGTGCGCCGATTCGTATCTGTACAACGTTCTCGATAAGCAGCGCAAATGGTACGGCGAGAACCGTCGCCGCAACATCAACTGCGAGCTTTACCGCAACCGTGCGCTGGTGGTGCCTGCGGTGCGCTTCGACCGCAACCACGTGCATGCATACGCCGACGTGATCGTGGCCGCCGCGCCCAACGTTAAGCGCGCCCGCCAGGAGTATCGCGTGAGCGACGATGCTCTGCTGGACGCCCTGCGCGACCGCATTCGCTTTGTGCTTGCCATCTGCGACGAGCTAGGTCGCGAGAAGCTCGTGCTGGGCGCTTGGGGCTGCGACAACAACGGCTTTGACGCAGAGGCCGTGGCCGAGCTCTTCCGCAAGGAGCTCGCGTCGGGCGACTTTAAGGTCAAGCAAGTCTTCTTTGCCGTGCCTTCTACGCGCTGGGATGAGGATTTTGCCAAGTTCGAGCATGTGCTGGCAAACTTCCCCGAGCGCAACGAGGAGTCCTATGCCCAGGTTGCCGCTCGCGCTGCGGCAGCTCGCGCCGCCGAGCAGACCCAGGCTGCTACCGAGGATGATGAGGACGAGGACGATTGGCGCAAGTACCTGTAATCGGTACGTGCTGACAGATAGGTCGAGCCGGCGGGAGAGGCTGCTTCCGTCGGCTTTTTACTGAGCGAGGGGCTTACGATGAAAAACGTTCTATGCTTTGGCGACAGCAACACCTATGGTTACGATCCGGCGGGCATGCGCGACGGCACCGCGGTGCGCTATGCGCAGGATGTGCGCTGGTGCGGCGTGGCCCAACGTGACTTAGGCGAGGGCTGGCATGTAATTGAAGAAGGCCTCAACGGCCGCACGACGGTACGCGACGACATGTGCCATCTGGACACCAATCTTAACGGCATCCGCGCACTTCCGATGCTGCTCGAGGCCCATAAGCCGCTGGACGCCATTGTGATCATGCTGGGCACCAACGACTGTAAGACGGTCTTTAACGTGACAGCTTCCGATATCGCCCGTGGCGCCATGGCGCTGATTCGCGCCGTCCGCGCGTTTCCGTGGACCGACGCTGCGCCTTGTCCGCGCATTCTGCTGATGGCGCCTATCAAGATTAAGCCGCAGATCGCCGACGTATATATGACCGATTTTGACGAGCATTCCGTAGAAGCCTCGGAACATTTTGGTGAGTACTACGCGCATGTGGCTGAGCAGTTTGGCTGCGACTTTTTGAATGCCGCCGACTTTGCCGAGCCGGGCGATATCGACTATCTGCATATGATGCCCGAAAGCCATGAGAGCCTGGGTCACGCCGTGGCAGCCAAGCTCCAAGAGATGCTCGGAGAGTAGCGCGACCCCAAACCACCGCAAAGGGGGCGGGCGCCTTTGCGGTGGCTTGGGCTGTGAATCTTAATACTGCCACATGTGGTTGACGGGGCCGGAACCTTTGCCCATGTCAAAGCCGGCGGCGAGAGCGCCGGTTAGGTAGGCCTTGCCCGCGTTGACGGCATCGGCAAGATCCATGCCCTGGGCCAGCGCGCAGGCGATGGCGGACGAGAGCGTGCAGCCGGTGCCGTGCGTGTTGTCGGTCTCGATGCGCTTGTGGCGGAACCACGTGGTGAGTGGATCTCCCAGATGGTTGCCCTCGTCATCGAGTGGCGCGGGTTCGGCCAGTACATCGTTGGCCTCGTTGACAAGATGCCCACCCTTAACGAGGGATGCGCAACCAAAGCGGCGGGTGAGGAGCATGGCAGCATTTTGCTGCGTGCGCTCGGAGTCGACCTCGTAGTCGAGCAGGGCCATGGCCTCGGGAATATTGGGCGTGATAACCGTCGCTAGCGGGAACAGGCGGCGGGTGAGCGCCTCGGCGGCATCTTCGGCAATCAGCCGTGCGCCCGAGGTGGCTACCATGACGGGGTCGACGACCACGTTTGTCGCGTTCCAAGCGCTCAGGCGGTCGGCGATAACATCGATAATCTCGGCAGAGGAAACCATGCCAATCTTGACGGCGTTGGGGCGGATATCGTCAAAAACGGCATCGATCTGCGCCGCGACAATATCCGGGGAGATGTTCTGTACGGCGGTGACGCCCAGGGTGTTCTGTGCGGTGATAGCGGTGATAGCCGTCTCGGCATACAGGCGGTGCGCCGTGATGGTCTTGATGTCGGCCTGAATGCCGGCGCCACCGCTGGAATCGGATCCTGCGATGGATAGAACGGCAGGTACCTTACTGCGATCCATGTTCGCTCCCTTGTTCGGTTGGAATCAAATGGGTCTATAAGCCAGCATTATAAAGATGCCCGGGCCGACTCTATGTCGAACCCGGGCGGGCGATGCAATCTTTACGCAAATGCAAGCAAATGTTCACACGTCAACAATTGACAGGCACCAGCTCGCCGCCAGAAGCGGCCGCGGCGACAGGGCTAGTCCTCCATGCCGAGGTCGATCGTGGTGCCCTCGAAGATCTTGTTGACGGTGCGGACGGCGCACATCTTGCCACACATGGTGCAAGTGCCCTCGGTGGCGGCGGGGGACTCCTCGTAGCGCTTCTTGCCCGTAACCGGGTCGAGCGCGCACTTCCACATGGCGTCCCAGTCGAGCTTGCGGCGTGCCTGGCCCATCTTGTCATCCATGTCGCGGGCGTGGGGCACCTTTTTGGCGATGTCGGCGGCGTGTGCGGCGATCTTGGTGGCCATGAGGCCGTCGAGCACATCCTGGGCGTTGGGCAGGCATAGGTGCTCTGCCGGTGTCACGTAGCACAGGAAGTCGGCACCGGAGCTGGCGGAGATGGCGCCGCCGATGGCAGCGGTGATGTGGTCGTAACCAACGCCGATATCGGTCACCAGCGGCCCGAGCACATAGAACGGAGCATTGTGGCACAGGCGCTTCTGCAGTTTCATGTTGGCGGCGATCTCGTCGAGCGCCATGTGACCCGGGCCCTCGACCATGACCTGGACGCCGGCGGCCCAAGCGCGCTTGCACAGCTTGCCCAGCTCGATCATCTCAGCGGTCTCGGTGGCGTCGTTGGAGTCGTAGAGGCAGCCCGGGCGGCAGGAGTCGCCGAGCGAAATCGTCACGTCGTACTCGTGGCAAATCTCGAGCAACTCGTCGTAGAACTCATAGAACGGGTTCTCGTTACCGGTGACCTCCATCCAGCCAAACAGCAGTGAGCCGCCGCGGCTCACGATGTTCATCAGGCGGCCGGTCTCCTTAAAGGTCTTGGTGACCGACTTGTTGATGCCGCAGTGAATGGTCATAAAGTCCACGCCGTCCTCGGCATGCGCGCGCACGACTTCGAACAGGTCGTCCTTGGTGAGCTTGACCAGCGGCTTTTCCATGTAGCCGATGGCGTCGTACATGGGGACGGTGCCTACCATGAGCGGCGTCTCGTCGATGAGCTGCTGGCGGAACTGGCGCGTCTTGCCCGAGTTGGAGAGGTCCATGATGGCGTCGGCGCCAAAGTCCTCGGCGATCTTGACCTTCTTCCATTC
>CABUSE010000100.1 GCA_902494135.1 uncultured Collinsella sp.
CGCGGCGTCAACGAGCTCGCCAACAAGCAGATGGGCGCCATCACCGGCGGCCTCAACATCCCGGGCATGCCGTTCTAAGACACGCATATATATGAGTGCCAACCACAGTCTGCAAAAACTGCTCGATGAGCTGGGCCGTCTGCCGGGCATTGGTCCCAAGTCGGCCCAGCGCATCGCCTATTACCTGTTGGAGGCCGACGCCGAGGAGGCGCGCCGCCTGGCCGAGGCCATCCTGGAGGTCAAGCAGGAGGTCCACTTTTGCAGCCGCTGCTTTAACTACGCCACGGCCGACGAGTGCTCCATCTGCCAGGACCCGATGCGCGATACCACTCGCATTTGCGTGGTGGGCGAGCCGCGCGATGTCCAGGCGATCGAGCGCACGGGCAGCTACCACGGCCTCTACCACGTATTGGGCGGCGTGATCAGTCCCATGGACAAGATTGGCCCCGAGCAGCTGCACATTCGAGAGCTGCTGGCACGCTTGGGCCACGAGGACATCCACGAGGTCATCATCGCCACCAACCCCAATATTGAGGGCGAGACCACGGCGAGCTATCTGGCCCGTACCATCAAGCCGTTGGGCGTCGAGGTGTCGCGTCTGGCAAGCGGCCTTCCCGTGGGCGGCGACTTGGAGTATGCCGACGAGCTTACGCTTGGCCGCGCCATCGAGGCCCGCCGCGCGATTTAGGTGGCGAGTCTGCTCCTGCCGTATGTTTTCCTCGCGACGCACGGGGTAGTCATAATTTCCCCGTGCGACTGTGAGTTTGTTGTGCAACAAAGATGCTTCGTATCCGCTTATCTCATGGACGCTTCCGCTCGCATCCTTAATTTGTCCATTCGTTGCGCAACCTTTTTGGTTCGCTGATACACTCAAATATGGATTCGAATGAATGCGCCGCTCCCGAGCGGCGTGTTTTTGTTGGAGGAGAACGCATGCGGCCCGGTGGCACTCAGACAAAGCGCGGCGCCGCGGTGCGCATACGACGCCGACTGGGCTTGGCGCCGCGGGCGTACGCACTGCTATCGTGCTCGCTGGTGCTGGTCATAGCTGGCGTTTCTGCCTATGGCATGACCGTGCCGTCCATGATGCAGGCGCATGCCGCACGCGAACCGCGCGTGGGGCATGAGGTCAAAAGCGATCTGGGCACCACGACTGGATATGCTTGGGCAAGTGTGGTCGGGCATATTGTGTTTGGCACCGACGATGCGGACGGCGCCGAGGCCCCGGACAACAAAGTCACGCTTGCCAATGGCAAAACCATCGTGCTCACCAACACCAAGATCATCGATCGATTGTCCAACAATAGCGTGGCGGCAACGGTGAATAAGGTCGAGCAGCAAAAGGAGCAGGACGCCCAGCAGTCCGGAAAGCCCGGTAGCTCGGATACTTCTGGCTCCGGCTCGGATTCATCGAGTTCGGGCGGCGGCTCTGGGTCGGGTTCCTCTACCGGAGGGCCTGGAAACGGCGGCTCGACGGGCGGCAACACTGACAACGATGCAAACTCCGGCGGCCTTTCCGCTGCTGAGGAAGAGAGCATTCACAGTTGGCTTGTGACCAAGTACAACATGCTCGACGGCTATGTTTCTCGTGCCAATGATGTGGTCTCGACCTATAACTCTACGGGAGATCCTAGGCCGTGCGACAGCCTGGTCGGGGAGATGTTTGTCATTCGAGCCGAGTTCGGTCGTCAGACATTCTCGCCCCGGTCAAAGTGGTATCAGCAGTATGCCAATCTGTGGGGCTGTTACACCAACCTATGTCAATGGGTCGGCCATTACGGCGATGATGACGTCGCGCTCGGTAACTTCAACAATAACGTGGCGGCGCTTGCCCTATGATGACCGATCTTGCATCCACCACACCACAATCGCTCGGTCGCGATCCGATGGTCGGCCTGCGCCTGGCGCGTGTCGACGGGTTTGAGCCGGCCATTGCGCTCGGTCAGGACGAACTGCCTGCCTATCTGCGTCGTTTTACGATGTTGTTTGCCGACGATGCCACCATGCGCCGTGGCGGTATCGGCCGCGTGACGCGTGCCGTCAACGCCCAAGGCGAGGCCGTGGCGCTCAAGCAGCTCATCTTGCCGGCGCGCGATGAGTTTGACGACGATGCCGCTCACGAGGCGCTGGTCGCCAAGTTCAAGGCGGCGTTTCGCGAGGAATACGAATGCCATCGCGCCCTTTCGGGCCTTAAGGGCTTTCCCTGCCTCTATGGCTGGGGCGAGGTCGACGGTGTGCCTGCAATTGTCATGGAATGGGTCGAGGGCGAGACGCTTGCCCGCTTGCGTTCGCGACTCGCCGTGGACGATGCCGGACGCCTGTCGCCGCTTGTGGCGGCGCGTCTGGGTCGCGACCTGTTCGATCTGCTCTGCCGTATGAGCCTGGTGGGCGAGGGCTTTGTCCATCGCGATATCTCGCCCGCTAATATTATGGTGCGTACGGCGCGCCTGCCGCTTGACCGGCAGCTTGCCGAGGGCACCTTTGACCTGTGCCTGATCGACTTTGGCTCGTCGCTGGCGCTCGAGCCTGCGTCGGCCGTGGCCGGTACCGGCGGCAAGGCGTCGTTTACGGAGCGTTATGCCACGCTGCGTCGCGCGACGGTTGCCTATGCCCCGCCCGAGATGCTCACCGACGATATTCCCGACCTGCGCGCTTTGCGTATGTCGCCGGCGATCGACGTCTATGCCGCGGCAAGCACGGTTTACGAGCTCATTGCCGGCGTCGCGCCATACGAAGCCGCGCCGGGCACTTCGGGCACCTCGTGTTCGCGCAAAAAGACGCGCGACATCGCCAGCCCCTATCGTCTCAAGATGGACACGCGCCCCGACTATCCCATTGGTGTCCATGCGCCCGGTTGTGATTTGACTCAGCTGCTTCGTCGTGAGCCCGATGTGGCGCTCGCCGCGGCCGAGCAGGCCCAGCAGCTGGGGCTTGAGCCGGATTCCGAAGAGCTACGCGATGCACTGGCGTTTGTCGATGCCCAGCTGTTCGACGTGGTGATGGCCTGTCTGTCCAGCCATCAAAAAGATCGTCCCGAGCCGGCGGCGGTCGAGGCGGCGCTCTCGGCGTTTTGTGACCACTATACGCAAAATGTCGGTCGTTCGCTCCGCGGCGAGCCGCTCACGCCGTGCCCCATGGATGCGTCCGGCCGCGCGGTTCGTCGCGCGCTGATGGTCGGCGCGACGGTCGTCTGTGGCGTGGTTTGGGCTGTGGTCGTGGTTTCGGCCACGCTGCTGGCGTCGGGCGCTCGCGTGACGGCGACTTTGGGATCGCTCGTGTGGTCTGGGTCGCTACCGGGTATTATTGCCGCACTGGCGTTGGCGCTGCCAGGCATAGCCGGCGTTGCCGCGGGGGCACTTGCACGTGATCGGCGCTCGGGCTTCCTGCAGGGTGTGCTTGCGCTTTCTGCCTGCGAGGTTCCGGTGTTGGTTGTGGCTGCATGTAGCGTATTTTCCCAACGCGCCGTGATGGGCGGCCTTGTTGCCGCTCTGGTTGCAACCTATACGCTTACGTGGTTTTTGCTTGCGATGGGCTTTGCCTTTGAACTTCCCGTTTCGGCACCGCGACGCACAAAAGCCCAGATGGCGACTCCGCTTGCCGGTGGAGCCGCAGCTGCCCGTACTTTTGGCGGACCTGTCGAAGTATCGTCCGATTCTATTTCTACGACCAAGGAGGCCTAGGTCATGGCATCTCAAGTTGAGCTCACCCCATGCGGGGCCATGTTTGACATCTTTAAGCGCGCGGCGCATCTGAGCCATATCGAGCTGTGCGGCTTGGTGCTTTCGTCCCGTCCGCTCGCCGACGGCCGCAGCCCGCAGAGCCGAGCCGCCGATCGCTCTTGGGTTTCCCGCTTTATCGTTCGCGCGCCGGTCGGCACGCTTCAGCAGCGCTACTTTGCCGAATACGGTACCTCGGCTGCGCGTATTATGTCGCAACTGGCCCTGCGCCAGCGCAATCCCATGGACTCCACGGCTGTGATCAATATGGTGTGCGGTCCTGCAGGTGAACCGATGGTACACGCGCTCGAAGAATGCCACCAGGACACGAATCTCTATCGCAACGCGCTCGATCGCCTGTCCCAGGCGGCGGAACTCATGCCCGCCGAGCGCGCCGAGGCCGTGCTGGTGCTGTTTGTCGCCGTCGGTTGTTCGGCGGATGTGCGGTCCTCGGTGAACTATGCCATCGACTACGCACACGCGACCTGTGGCGGAGGCACATCCACGCCGCGTTCGCTTGGCATGTCGCTGACTGCGGGCGAACGCGAACCCGCCCCGGCGCACCCCTTGGGCTTGCTGCGCGTGCAAAACAGTTTTGTCGTGAGCGCCCCGCGCTGGATTCAGCCGAGTGAGCAGGGTGTTGAGATTGGCGCGCTGGCCACTGGTGAGGGCGATATTGCCGACGTCGGCGACGATGTCTCGGCCCGCCATGCCCATATCTGGTGCGATGCTCAAAATATCTGGCACGTCGAGGACTTGTCGTCCACCAACGGAACCGTGGTGGTAAACGGGGCCACGCGCGTCTGCATTCAGGTCGAGCCCGGCCGTTCCGCCCAACTCAATCCCGGCGACGAGCTCAAGCTCGGCGAATCCACTACCTATGCCATTCTCTTCGGTGCCCTCTAGCCGGCAGTTAGGGACGTTCCTTTTCTGCCGGCACTTGGGGACACTCCTTGGCGCGCCAGGGCCGGCCGCTTGGGACGAGGGGCCATTTCGCCCCTTGGCGGTCAGTCGGGGTAAACCTTTACCGCACGCCTATATTTGCCGAAATTACACTTGACGGCGGGGTACAATAAACCCGCATGCGGATTTCCGTTGCGGGCGCTTCCCATCGCCGGGGCGTGCCCGGGAGCATCCGGCATGCGGCCTTTGCGGCGCTCGGTCATGTGCAAGACGGGCGGTCGGGCCTGTAGGGCGCATCAGTTGCCCCTCGCCTCGGCATGTCTTCTCTCCACGCCATGTACCTGCTGCTGAGCCTGCCTGCCAGATGATTGGAAGCAACAGCGTAAATCCCATCACGCCAACATCCCGGCGATCGCCGGGGCCTGTATACCTATATGAGAGGAGAGGGGTATATGGCGCGTAAGTTTAAGTCTATGGACGGCAACGAGGCGGCCGCATATGTTTCGTATGCGTACACCGAGGTAGCGGGA
>CABUSE010000101.1 GCA_902494135.1 uncultured Collinsella sp.
ACGTTGTCCTCGCCGGCAACGCCAGCAAGCGCGCACAGCAGGTCCTCGTTAAAAAAGTCGTTCTCGTGCATACGAATATCCGCCTTTTGGTGGTCGTTGTCATCAATCGATTGCAATATACCCCACCCGGACGGATTTGGTGCGCTGGCGGCGATAAAACAGCCGTCTACCGGATTGGTAAAGTGTTTATCACCGAGGTAGAGGGGTAGTCGCTATACTTTCAAGAGATTGCGCGTAAACCCGGAAGGAGCGAGATGGCCAACAAAGTCACCCTCAAGCAGATCGCCCAGGAGGTGGGGCTTTCCCCCTCGTCGGTCTCGCTTGTGCTCAATAATCGGCCCTGTCGCATCTCGGAAGAAAACCGCAAGCTCATCAAAGAGGTCGCGGCGCGCAACCACTATGTTCCCAACCAGATCGCGCGCAGCCTGGTCATGCGCGAGTCGCGCACCCTGGGCCTTATCGTCCCTAACATCGAGAGCCGCTTTTTTGCCTCGCTCGCCGGTAGCCTGGAAAAGCGCTGCCGCGAGGACGGCTATGCGCTCTTCATTACCAGCTCGGGCGGAAGCGCCGATGACGATCTGGAGCTGCTGCGCCAGCTGGTGACGCGCGGCGTCGATGGTGTGTTCCTGGTCGTGGGCGACGAGTTCTCCGACGATCGCGCCCTGCGCGAGGAAGTGAGCCATCTGCCTATCCCTGCCGTGATGGTCGACCGCGCCATTGAGGGCCTCGAGTGCGACAAGGTGATGTTCGACCACGAGATGGGTGGCTACATGGCCACCCGCTATCTGATCGAGCAAGGCCACCGTCGCATCGCCTGTCTGGTTAACGCGCGTCGCTCCAATACGGGTCGCAAACGACTCGCCGGTTACGAACGCGCGCTGCGCGAGGTGGGGCTGCCCATCGACGCGCGCCTGGAGTTTGAGAGCGAATATTACATCCCGAGTGCCTATGAGGCCTCGGAGGCTGTGCTTGCAACCGATGCCACCGCCGTGTTCGCAAGCTCGGACAACATTGCCCTCGGTTTGCTCAAGCGCTTGCACGAGATGGGGAAGAGCATCCCGGGCGATATCTCGGTCGTAAGCTATGACAACTCGGCGGCCGACGTTCTCTTTGAGCCGGCACTGACCGCGATTGAGCAGGATCCTGGTGTCCTCGCGGAGCATGCTTTTGGCTGCATGTCCAAGCGTCTTGCCGGTAGGGGCGGTAGACGTGCCGAAGAGGTCGTTCTGGAGCCGGCGCTTATCGTGAAGGGCAGCGTGCTTAACCTTACCGAATATAGCTAAGCGCACTTGTTTGTTTGCATAGATTGCATGCGGAGCGTCCGCTATTTGCCGGCGGGGCCGGGGCGCCTGCTTTGTTTTGAGAAGTTCGCGAAGCCCACCTCTCAAAACAAAGCAGGCACCCCGGCCCTCGTCCGTAAGCTCTTCCGCTGGGCGAGCCATAGACGCCGCGCACCGATCTACTAAAGCATGAGCTTGAAATTGGTGCTATATTCGGCTTGAGTTGTTTAATGCTAGTACGGGAGGCTGATATGGGGCTGTTCAAGAAGAAAAACCCGCAGGATGCCTTTGATCCCGATGTGTTTACCATCACGGATACGATTTTGGACCCGCCGCGGTTTACGTTTTTGCCGGCTATCTACCAGGATGCCACGCGTCGCAAGTGGGCCGTGCATCAGCGCGGCGGCGAGCCGAAGATTTTTGACTATGCGGACGTGTTGCAGTGCGAAGTGGCCGAGGCGGGCGATCCGGAGGCCGAGGAAGTAGTCTCAAAACAGGAATTTGCCCAGCGTATCCTGGCAAATCCTGCCAAGGCGGCGAAAATAAACGCTGCCAAGCGTAATATGTGTCTTGGTATGGGCGTTGTTGTGGCGGTTCAGACGGGAAAAGACGAGGTTTCCAAATTAGAGATTCCCGTTATGACCGACGAAGTCAAACGCGATTCAAGTCTATATAAGTCGTATCGGAATGTTGCCGAGAAGATCAAGGCCGAATTTGATGCCATGGGAGGGCTGGTCTAATTTTGGCGGCATACGTTTCTGAATGAGGAGTCTGTGCAATGGCAGGCGAATCTTATGCAATTCCCCCCAAAGATCGTGCTGTTGAGGGAATTCTTTGGTATATCCAGCACCACCAGCTTGCCGGCGGCGATCGCCTGCCGGCCGAGCGCGTGCTGTGCGAAGAGATCGGCGTTTCGCGCACGGCGTTGCGCGCCGGTATCACGCGGCTCATCTCGTGTGGAACGCTCGAGAGCCGTCGCGGATCGGGTACGTATGTGTGCCCTCCCAAGCCGCTGAACATCTTCCAGGAAACGTATAACTTCTCCGATGCTGTGCGGACTGCCGGCCTGCACCCCTCTTCTCGTCTGGTTTCCACCGGGACCATCGAGGCGGATGAGGCACTTGCCGACAAGCTTGGGGTGTCTGTAGGCGCTCCTTTGCTTCGCATGCAGCGCGTTCGACTTATTGAGGGCGAGCCGGCGTCAATCGAGACGGCTCACGTTAACCTGTCCCTGTGCCCATCGCTTATCGAGCACGATTTTGAGTGCGAGAGCCTTTACGATGTCTTGCTCAAAGAAGGTGGCGTGCGTGTTGAGCATGGACGTGAGCATATCTCCATCTCGCGTTTGAACGCCGAAGAGGCCGAGCTGCTCCAGCAAGAAGAGGGAACGCCGGTGTTCTATGAGAGCACGATCGAATTGGATAAGGACATGCGTTTTGTGGAGCATTGCAAATCGGTGATTTTGCCCACAAAGTTCCGCTTTGCCGATAACGGCGAAGAGAACGGCATGAGGAGCGTGGCAGGTGAACAATGGCTGAAACAGTAGATGCCACCCCGGTCTATATGCGCATTCGACGCCGCATCGAGGAGCGTATCGAGCGCGGTATATATCCCACGGGTTCCATGATTCCGTCCGAAAAAGACCTCGCCGAGGAATTTGGTACGACACGCTTGACCATCCGAAGCGCTGTCGATGAGCTGGTTCGGCGCGGGCAGATTCGCCGTGTTCGGGGAAAAGGTGCCTTTGTGGCGCAGAAAGTACCTGCTTTTTTTGAACGCACGGGCGGTTTCCGTGAATCGGTCCGTGCTTCGGGCGGCGAGCCATCCGTCCGTATTCTCGCGCGTTCCAAGCGTTATGCGGGGCCATACTACGCCGACCTGTTTGGCATCGCCGAGGATGATTTGCTGTATTCGATTCGGCGTTTGAACTGCGTCAACGGCGACCCTGTATCGATTGAGATGGCGTTCATCCCGTGCCTGCTGTTTCCAACCATCGAAGATATTGACGTGTCGGTCTTCAGTTTGTACGAGACCTATGAGATGCTGGGCCGAAAGCCAGTTATGGCACAGGAAAAGCTCGATATCGAAGCGCTGGGCGCGCGAGATGCCGGCCTGCTTGGACTGGAGCAGGGCGATCTTGCCTTGACGCTGGAGTGCGTAAGCTTCGATGCGGGCGGCCAAGCGATCGAGTACGTCAAATCGTTTAACCGCGGTGATGCGGGTGGATATACCTATACGTACTAGCTGGTGTTTTGTGAATAACGCCTGGGAAACTAACTAGTTTTGATCGTTGGGTCAGCTGTATATACAACCTTACAGGGCCCAAAATCGACCGTTCGCCGAAGGGGATAAATTAATCGACAGAGAGGTATCAAAAAGCCGTAACCTGTAACTGTGATTGGTATCAAATACTAATGATTTGTAACGAGGTGAGACGATGAAGATGCTCGATTACGTTCAGCTTGCCCATGTGCGTATGGGGGAGAACCTCGAGCGTTCGTCTGAGCTGGTAGCGCAGCTCGTTGATATTTTCCAGTCCGGTTCTTTTAACGCACTGCGCATCGTTGCTTCGGGTTCGTCGCGCCATGCCGCCGATTGCGCCCGCGATTACCTGCAAGATGCGCTGCAGATGCAGGTGTCCGTTGTGACGCCCGAGGCCTTCGTCGATTTTGAACACACCTATCCGCAGCATGCGCTCAACATCGCCGTCTCGCAGAGTGGCTATTCGACCAATACGATTGCGGCGCTCGATTACATGCGCGCACACGATATGGCTGCAGTTGCGCTCACGGCAAACGTCGAGGCACCCATCAAGGAACACGCTGACATCGTTCTTGACTACGGTGTGGGCGTCGAGTCGGTGGACTTTGTAACTCTGGGCGTCGAGGTTCTCGTTGAGTATCTGGTGCTCTTTGGTATTTACGGCGGTCAGGCGCGCGGAACGGTTGACGCCAAAGGCGTTGCCCAGCGTCTTGACGACCTGCGCGAAGCTATCCAGGCCAATGCCGTGATGTGCAAGACCGCCGAGGAATATGTCCAAGACCACATGCTCGAGCTTTCTGAGCACATGCCCGCCATGGTCGTCGGCAACGGCCCCAACTACGGCGTTGCCGAGGAGGCGGCGCTCAAGCTGAGCGAGACCATCAAGATTCCTGCCATGCATCACGAGGGCGAGGAGTTCGTTCACGGTCCCGAGATGCAGATCGTTCCGGGCTATCTGGTGTTTATCGTTGACGATCCGCAGGGGTCGGAGCGTCTTGCGAATATCGCCGATGCGCTATCGAACGTTACGACAAAAACGGTGCTGCTCACGGCCCATCCCAGGGGTAAGGCTCACGAGGTTGCGGTGCCTCAGGTGGCTCCGCTGCTCAGCGCAATTCCCAATTTGGTGTTCTTCCAGACGATTGCGGCAATGATCGCCGAGCGTCTGAAGTCATGGGACGTGCACCCGTATCTTGATGCCGTCTCCAAGCAAATGGAGGTCAAGGCAGAGGGCTACGAAGAATCAGTCAATGCGCTTAAGGCCAAAGCGGCCGAGTGTTACGGAATGTAAGCGGGTTTGATGCCCGTTGGCATGGGGGATGTGAAGACAACCCCAGAAAGGAGAGACAAATGAAGGAAACCGAGAAGATCGAGATCATGCATTTCGACCAGGAGGGCTATCTCGAGGACGGCAAGGCGCTCTACGAGACCGGCAAGAAGATGACCGCGCTCGCCGACAAGGTCGCCGACGAGGGCTACGACGCCGTGTTCCTGATGGGCGTCGGCGGCACCTGGGACGAGCTCATGCAGCTCGAGTACCTCAT
>CABUSE010000102.1 GCA_902494135.1 uncultured Collinsella sp.
CATTGCCCGTGCGTGCTGCACGATGGCGAGCTGCGCAGCGAAAGCGTCCGTGCGGGCCTTTCGTGGGGAGTCGAACGCAACTGGAAAGGTTGCCTCTTTTTGCCGGGCGACCAGCCGCTCGTGAGTTCGGATTCTTTTGAGGCTATGGTTCGTGCATTTGACGAGCGTGGCCGCAAGCATCCGGTGCGTCTTGCGTGCAACGGTGAGCCTTCGAGCCCGGTGCTCTTTCCGGCGGAACTATTCGATGCGCTTATGTGTCTTGAGGGCAAGGACGGCGGCGGTTCGATCCTCAAGGGCCGTACCGATGTGGTGTTGGTCGAGGCGCGTGCCTACGAGCTGTGGGACGTCGATACCGTCAAGGGACAGCGACGCATAACGGAGCATATTGCCGCCTGCTCGTATTTTGATCGCGTGGCCAACTGCATCAATCAATAAGGAGCAATTATGATCATCATCAAAAACGGCGCGCTCGTGACGCCCCAGGGGCTTCGCCGCGCCGATCTTGCCATGGAGGGCGACAAGATTGTGCGGATCGCCGCAGCGATTGAGCCGGGCGCCGACGATACCGTCGAGGACGCCGCGGGCTGCTGGGTGTTTCCCGGCTTTATCGACGGCCACACGCACATGCAGTGCTGGACTGGCATGGATTGGACAGCCGATAGCTTTGAGACCGGCACGCGCGCGGCTGCCTGCGGCGGCACGACGACCATTGTGGACTACGCGACGGCCGATCGCGGCGTGACCATGCCCGATGCCTTGGCCGAGTGGCATCGCCGCGCCGACGGAACCTGCACGGCCAACTACGCTTTTCATATGGCACTCGCCGAGTGGAATGAGCGCAACCGCGCCGATCTTTCGGCCATGCGCGAGGCGGGCGTATCGTCGTTTAAGACCTACTTTGCCTACGATCATTTGCGCCTGGACGATGCCGAGACGCTCGAGGTGCTCGAGGAGCTCAAGCGTATTGGCGGCATACTGTGCGTGCATTGCGAGAACGGTACGCTGGTGAATGAGCTGCAGAAGCGCGTGTACGAGCAGGGGATTCATGGGCCCGAGGGGCATGCGCTCAGCCGCCCGGACGTGTGTGAGGCCGAAGCCGTGAGCCGCCTGCTGTATCTGGCGCACCTGGCCGGGGACGCTCCGGTCAACGTGGTGCACCTTTCGACCAAGCTGGGGCTCGAGGCCATTCGCGCTGCCAAAGCGCGCGGGCAGAAGGATATCTATGTCGAGACCTGCCCCCAGTATCTGATGCTCGACGACACCTGTTATCTGGAGCAGGGCGAGGACGGCTTTGCGGGCGCCAAGTATGTGATGAGCCCGCCGCTGCGCCATGCCGGTGACCGTGCCGCGCTGCGCGAGGCGCTTGTGGCCGGCGAGATCGATACGATTGCGACCGACCACTGCAGCTTTAACCTGCACGGGCAAAAGGACCGCGGGCGCGACGATTTCCGCGCGATTCCCAACGGCGGGCCCGGCGTGGAGCATCGTCCCGTCGCGATTGCCACGAGCTTTGAGGGACAGCTGGGTCCCGAGGATCTGTGCCGCTTGATGAGCGAGAACCCGGCGCGCGTTTTTGGCATGTATCCACGCAAGGGCTGTCTTGCCGAGGGTGCCGATGCCGACGTGTGCGTGTGGGATCCCCAGGCGCGCTGGACCATTCGCGCCGCGACACAGCATCAGGCTGTGGACTACACGCCGCTCGAAGGCTTTGAGGCACATGGCCGCGCCAAGGCCGTGTTTGTGAACGGCGTGCTGGCGGCACGCGACGGCGAGCCTACCGGAGCCCAGCCCGGTCGCTACGTGCCCCGCTAGCAGCAAAGATGCCGTGTCCCCTCCGCAGTTGCGGTGAAATACGGACTGTTTGCGGCCGTCAGGCGGCCAAACAGTCCGTATTTCACCGCAACTGACGAGATGGGGCCGGCTACTTGAGGCTGGTGGCGATGAGGGGGCGGTTGAGGGCTGCCTCGAAGCGATCTGCCATCGTGGGGTCGCTGAGCGTGTCGACTTGGTTGAGCATGATGCGGGCATTGTTGAGGTTCAGCATCCGCATCTCGGCATTGAGCACCTGGGCGACGCGCTCGGGCGTGGCGATGTCGGTGAGCTCGCAGCCGCAACGCTCGCAAAAGAGCTCGGGGCGGTGGACGGCTTCGTTGATGGGCTTGCTGAGTCCCGAGGCGCCGACGAGCCAGATGACGTTGGCCGTGCCGGAGGGAATTACCGGCTCCCAGGCGGCATGCGCCTTGAGCGGGAGTCGCTTGCTGCCATCTGCCTCGGCTAATACATAGTCAAAGCGCTGCGCCAGCTCGTTGAGCGGCTCAACGGGGGCGGAGAGCTTGCCTGTCTCCGGGCCCAAAACACCCGCCTGGCAGATACTTCCGCGGTTCATGCCCGCGCATGCCTCGCAGGTGCAGCCGGGAACATGCAGGGCCCCCGGCTTCCAAGGCGCGGCGTCCAGGCGACGATTCGACCCGTCCCATGGTACGCCGGCGACGGGAAACATGTGCGTGGTGGTACAGAGAAGCACCCTGCCGCCGGCGCGCATGAGCTCGAGACCCAACGCACGCAGCAATGTCGACTTGCCGCCACTGCCGATAATTGCGGTAATGCCCGGCTCGATCTTGAGCGCGGAGGCAAGGTTTCCGCTCGTCGTTTCCATCTGTTCACCGCCGTATAATACTGTGATAATAAATAATCATCAGAGTAGCGGTCGAACCGCTTTTGCTCTGCTCAAACCGTAGCACAGGGAGGTGCCCCGGGAATGCTCGTTTATGTTCGCGGCGCCGGCGATATCGCCACGGGCGTCGCCGCTCGCTTGGTGCGCGCCGGCGTGTCGGTCGTTATGGCCGATATCGCGGTTCCCACGTGCATCCGCCGCACGATCAGTTTTTGCGAGGCCATTCGTCTGGGCGAGGTCGAGGTCGAGGGTATTCGCGCTCGCTTGGCACAGACGCCGGCAGAGGCACTTGCGATTACCGAGGCCGGAGACGTCGCCGTTGTGGTGGACCCCCAGGCCAAGATGCTCGGCGAGCTGAAACCCGCTGCCGTGGTCGACGCGATTCTGGCTAAGCGCAACTTGGGCACCACGCGCGACATGGCGCCTGCCGTCATCGCCGTGGGGCCGGGCTTTACCGCGCCGGTTGACTGCGATGCCGTGGTCGAGACCATGCGCGGGCATTTTCTCGGCCGTGTCATTACCCAAGGTTCGCCCCAGCCCAACACGGGCGTGCCAGGCATTATCGCCGGCTATGGTAAAGAGCGCGTTATCCACAGCCCCGCCGCCGGCGTGTTTCGGTCCGACCGCGCAATCGGCGACATCGTGAGCGCCGGAGACGTGATTGGCTATGCGGGCGATACGCCCATGTGCACGCAGATCGATGGCTGTCTGCGCGGGCTTTTGGCGAACGGCGTGCAGGTGACTGAGGGCTTTAAATGCGCCGATGTCGATCCGCGCGGCGATGCCAGCTATATCAACTACATTTCGGACAAGGCGACGTCGGTCGGCGGCGGCGTGCTCGAGGCACTCGCTATGCTCACCGGTGTATTCCAGGGATAGGAAATTGCAATGGAAAAGCTCGATGTGGTGAATGCTGCGCTTGGCGCTCTGAAGGCCGGTAAGACGTGCGAGTTGGTGGTAGTTGCCGGCACGGCAGGGTCGTCACCGCGCGGTGTGGGCGCATGGATGGCCGTCTTTGCCGATGGCAGCCAGGCGGGCACCATCGGCGGCGGCAAGATTGAGCTCTTTGCGCTGGACGAGGCGCGCGAGCTCCTGAGCGCGGGTCAGTCGCGTCTGGTCCGCTACACCATGGGCGGCGAGAACTCCGATACCGGCATGATCTGCGGCGGAGCCATCTGCCTGTGCTACCTGCATCTGGATGCGACCCAGGCACCGTTGTTCCAGGAAATTGCCGACGTCTTGGCCTTTCGGCGCATCGGCGACTTCGTCATCGACTTTGAGCCGTTTGTCGTAAGCGCGCTCGAGGGCGATGTGGCCGAGTACCATGGCGAGGAATCGCGCCGCACCATTGCGGGCTGTCCCGGGCTTTCGCTGGTGGAGGAGGGGAGTAAGGTCACCTACACCAACGCGGCCTCCGAGATTCCCCCGGCGCACATCGAGACGCTCTGCCCCGAGGGCCTGACTTATATCTTTGGCTGCGGCCACGTGGGCGCTGCGACGGCGCGCGTGCTCACGGCGGCGGGCTTTGCCGTCGTGGCGTGCGATGACCGCCCCGGCACGCTGACCCCCGATTGGGTGCCCGGCGTCTACGACCGTCGTCTGGTCGACTACAAGAACCTGAGCGAGCTGTGTCCCATCGGCCCGCGCGACCTGGTGGTCGCAGCCACGGCGGGTCACAAGTCCGATATCGACGTGGTGATTCAGGCCATGCGCGCCAAGCCCGCCTATCTGGGCTGCTTAGGCTCGCGCCGCAAGACGGCCTTTGTGCGCGCCCGCCTGGAGCAGGAGGGCTTTACGCAGGAGCGGATCGACGAGCTGCACCTGCCGATCGGCGTTGCCATTCAGGCCGAGGACCCCGAGGAGATCGCCATCTCCATAGCCGCCGAGATGATCCACCTGCGCCGCACCAAGCTCGTCCCCCGCAAGCGCTAATCGCATCCCCACCAATAAGTTGCGGTGAAATACGGATTGTTTAAGCCTGTTAGGCCGCCCAACAGTCCCTATTTCACCGCAACTGCTTTTTGGGGATCACTATGTGCGGGGGAGTTGTGGAGTTGTGCAGGCAGACGAGGTTTTTCTGGAAATACGCACCCAATGCGCGTATAGTACCGATTGTTTTGTCGGCTCCTGCTGCGTCGAGTCCAAACCGCGAAATGCCATGAGCGGCGCGGATGCAGCCAGGAGGCACGAGGACAACCCATCGTGGCCACGCC
>CABUSE010000103.1 GCA_902494135.1 uncultured Collinsella sp.
CACGTTGGCATCAATACAGGAGGGCTCATGCCGGGCTTGGGAACAATCATCAACGTTGTGCTTTTAGTTGCGGGCGGTCTTTTGGGATTAGCGGGCGGCCGCTTCATTACACCGCGCATCCAAGACACGCTCATGAAAGCATCGGGGCTGTGCGTCCTGTTTATCGGCCTGGGCGGCACCATGCAAAAGATGCTCATCATCGATGGAAAGGCGCTGGCGACCACCGGTACCACCATGCTCATTGTCTCGTTCGCCCTCGGCTCTCTCATCGGCGAGGCCATCAACTTGGAGGCTGCCATCGAGAACCTTGGCGAATGGCTGAAGCGCAAAACCGGCAGCGAGGGCGATAACGAGTTCACCAACGCTTTTGTCTCGACTTCACTCACCGTGTGTATCGGCGCCATGGCCATTGTGGGATCGATCCAGGACGGCCTGCTCGGCGACTGGTCCACGCTTGCCCTCAAGGGCGCGCTGGACTGCATCATCGTCTGCACCATGACGGCGTCGCTTGGCCGCGGCTGCATTTTCTCCGCCCTGCCCGTCGCCGTGTTCCAGGGGACGATCACGCTGTTTGCCGGCGCACTCTCCCCCATCATGACTACGGCAGCCCTCGACAGCCTTTCGCTCGTAGGCTCCATGCTCATCTTCTGCGTCGGCGTCAACCTCATCCGTCCTCAGACCTTCCGCACGGCCAATATGCTCCCCTCCGTCGTCATCGCCGTCATCTACGCCCTCCTGTTCTAAATCTATCTACGCAGCAGTATCTCGAACACCTGTTTGATGCTGTGCTATGATATGAGGTCACCGAAGCTGCGTTAGGAGAGGAGAAGCGGTGGCCGACCAGGACATCAAGATGCTCATCGAGCGCATTATGGCCGAGGCCCGGACCCATCAGTCCGCTCGCTTCTCACATGAGGTCTACGCAGACGAGCCGATTCTCAAGACCGGCCGACAGATGCAGAACTTCCTCCCCGACCAGTACCGCAAGATGCGTGAGATATCGCGTTGGCAAGAAGACCCCGAGGGCGGCGCGGGTCGCTGGCTTTCGGAAGCCGAGCTTTTCTACCGCCAAGGCCTACTGATGGCCGACTTTGAGGACGACTGCCCCTACAACGGCACCTTTAAGTCGTACTTTCCCACCTACAATGCCATGAGCGATCGACAGTTGCGCGGCTACTTTACCTGGCGTGCCCAAGTGCGTCGCGGAACCGTCGAGGAAACGTCTACGTCCTTTGCCTTTCTGTATCTCTATGAGCTGATTTGCGGCATTGGCGTAGATAATCCGCTCGATGGTTTTAACAAGATCAAGGCTTTTTGGGATGTCTATCGCGCCTTCGAGCCCGGCATCGACCGGTTTGCGCGCGTGTGGCTGCAGGATTACGCCGTGTTCCATGGGCTCGACCCCAAGCTGCTTCGTGACTCTAAAACCGTCATGTTCGATAACGCCCTTATCGAGCTGCGACGCGCCGCACGAGACCTTGTGCCAGCGCCAGCACCGTCCGGCCAGACCCCTAAGCGTCGCAAAACCTCCGAGCCCACGCTCCCCCTTCCGCCCGATGAGGTGCGCGAGGGGCGACTCATGGCCGCCATCAACGCCCTCTCCGCGTACAACCTAAGTAACTCGCGGCTCGACCGCAGCTACCACCGCGATCTGCGCCACGTGGCGTGCGCCGTGTATGTCCGTATGGCGCGCTACTATGACACGCACCGAAAGACCGGCATCGTGGCGAGCTTATTTGGGGAGGAGACGGCCATGCCCTACACCATGTTTGCCTCGGCCGTATTCTTTGCGCCCGAGCGCCACGAGGACTGCGAATACCGCCTGGATCCTATCCATATCTACCGTTGCCAAAACGGCTTTTGGGAATGCATACGTATCCACGGTAGTAGGCAAAAGAGCAGCAAGCTCGGTGAAATGATGCGCGCCTGCGACCAACGCCTGCGCCTGGCCCTAGACCCCACCCATCCCCTGAAGGAGGAGAAGGTCCCCAAATATCTGGCCAAGATCATCGATGACGAGATTGTGGCATGGCTTTCGTGGGACGCCGCACACCAGCCCGTCAAGATCGATATCGATCTGAGTCAGCTGGGGCACATTCGAAGCGCCGCCGCGCAAACGCGTGAAGCACTTTTGATCGATGAAGAGCGCGAGGACGGCGCACCTGTGGAAGCCGAGGCAGCGGACTCAGGGCAACCGGAAGCCGAGCCCGTAGCCGACGCGATTGTCGAGGCGGTCGCGGCACCCATTCGGCAGGACGAGACCGACGAGCCAACCATATCCACCGAACAGTTTGGTGTCGTGGCACCGCTTCTCGCGCCAACGTCAGCGTTCGCAGCCGCAGTGCCCGCTGACGCCACGAACGAACTCGCGCCCGCCGCAGACGCCTATCTCCGCGCGCTGCTCGAGCACAACGCAGTACAGGCGGAATCGGCGGTAGTGCAATCGGGGCAGAGCGAGGACATGCTCGTCGATACCATCAACGAAGCGCTCTTTGACCTGGTGGGCGACACCGTTATCGAATTCGGCGCGGCAGGACCGCAAATTATCGAGGATTACGAAGCAGACGTGAGAGGATACCTAGACCATGAGTGATACCGCATCCGCAGCGCCCCGCGTACCCAAACGCGTCGCCGCCGTTATCCTAAACTCGCTCAAGGGCGGCGTGGTCCCGCGCATCGGCCTTCCCTACATCACCGTAGGGCGCGAGGTCGAGATCCGCGCCCTGCTCACCGATCTGAGTCTCATCGCCGACGGTGGCGCGAGCTTCCGCTTTCTGGTCGGTCGTTACGGCGCCGGCAAGAGCTTTTTGCTCCAGACCATCCGCACGCACGCCATGGGCGAGGGATTCGTCGTCGCTGATGCCGACCTGTCGCCCGAGCGCCGCCTGCAAGGCGGTCAGGGGCAGGGCCTTGCCACCTACCGCGAGCTCATCCGCAACATATCGACCAAGACGCGCCCCGAGGGCGGTGCGCTCAACCTGATTCTCGATCGCTGGGTCGCCTCGTGCGCGGACGCCGATGAGTCGGCTATCAATGCCCAACTCGCTCCGCTCGAGGAGATGGTCCACGGCTTTGACTTCACCCGCATGCTCCGCCGCTATCGCACGGCCGTATCCGAGGGCGACGAAGAGGCCATGAGCCGCGTGACCAAATGGATCCGCGGCGAATACCGCACCAAGAGCGAGGCTCGCGCCGAACTGGGCTCCTCGACCATCATCAGCGATGACGACTGGTACGACTACGTTAAGCTCATTGCACGCTTTTTGGTCTGCAGCGGATACAAGGGCATGCTGGTGCTCATCGACGAACTCGTGAATCTGTACAAGATTCCCAACGCCATCACGCGCCAGTACAACTACGAGAAAATCCTCACCATGTACAACGACACGCTCCAGGGCAAGGCGCAGTACCTGGGCATGATCATGGGCGGCACGCCAACCTCCATCGAAGACCGCCGCCGAGGCGTGTTCTCCTACGAGGCCCTGCGCAGCCGACTCGCTCAGGGCCGCTTTGCGCGCGAGGACCTTAAGGACATGCTCGCGCCCATCATCCGCCTGCAGCCACTCACCTATGAGGAGTTGCTGGTGCTGATCGAAAAACTCATGCAAATTCACGCCGGCTACTTTGGCTGGACGCCCACGCTTACCGAGAACGACTTGGTGGACTTCCTCAAGATCGAGTTCGGTCGTGTGGGAGCCGACACGCATCTGACGCCGCGTGAAGTTATTCGTGACTTTATCGAGCTGCTCGACATCCTATGCCAGAACCCCGACGCCAACGTTGCCGAGCTACTACAAAGCGTCGGCGGCGATAGCCTCACACCGGTCAGCGAATCGCCCGCATCACCCGATGACCGCAACTTCGCCGAATTCACCATCTAGCCTGCCAAAAAGGGACAGGCTTATTTTGGCAGGTTTTATCTGGGCAAACGTTGAGACAGTAATGCAGCAAGCCACTGACCACCGCGTTAAGAGGTTCGTATATGAGAGGAGGCCCCGTGAACGCCTTTGACCGCTACGCCCCGTTTATCCAAGACTTCATCTACTCCCACGATTGGGAGAGTCTGCGCTCTATCCAGGTTGCAGCGGCAGACGCCATCTTTAATACGCAGGACAATGTGCTCCTGACGGCATTCACAGCTTCCGGCAAAACCGAGGCAGCCTTCTTTCCCATCCTGACCGAGTTTTGGGAGAACCCGCCCGCAAGCGTTGGCGCCCTCTACATCGGCCCCCTCAAGGCACTCATCAATGATCAGTTCGTCCGCCTCAACGACCTGTGCACAGAGGCCGATATCCCTGTCTGGCACTGGCATGGCGATGTCTCGCAGTCGCACAAGGCTAAGCTCATCAAAAAACCGAGCGGTATCTTGCAGATAACGCCCGAGTCGCTCGAAGCGCTCCTGATCCATAAGCACATGGCAATCCCTCGTATGTTCTGCGACCTGCGCTATGTGGTTATCGACGAGGTTCATTCGCTCATGCGCGGCGACCGCGGCGGTCAGACGCTCTGCCTTATCGAGCGCCTCTCGCGCATGGCAGGCGTGCAGCCCCGCCGCATCGGCCTTTCTGCCACCATCGGCGACCCCGAGCGCACGGGCGCCTTTCTCTCACAGGGAACAGGACGCGATTGCATCATCCCCCGCTTTGAGGAACCGCGACGCGTGTGGCGCATCTCCATGGAGCACTTCTACAACTCGGGTCCCCAGGCACAGCAGCGGGGATTCGAGAGCACGGGTCCTCAAGAGGCCGAAGTGCTTGCGTGCGAGCGCATCGAGGCGGCATC
>CABUSE010000104.1 GCA_902494135.1 uncultured Collinsella sp.
CAACAGACGGCTGATCGCCAAAGACCATCGAGCCCGTCTGCTTGATTCCAGCTGCCAAGTCCCCGTGGCTAGCAAGAACAATACTTACCATCACATAACCTCCTTTTTGTCTACGTATTTCCTACACGACATGAAAGGAGTATACCTGTTTGGATTGTGGAATTATAGCTAAATCCGCAAAAGGTTGGATTATTTGTTTAAACGTCTAGGTTTGTTACAAGTTGATTACGTTACTGCTTTTTGACTCATTACACGACAAGGCGTCGCTCATCAAGCTATGTATTTTATAGATACAAGCAAGCTGTTCATTAATATCGATATTAAGCAAGTGCGAATGTGCTCGTACTGTCACTATTTTGTTTAAACAGACATGGCTTGACTATTTGCACGACTTATGCTCAACAAAACTACTCAAAAAAGTTGCGGTGAAATAGTTCTTGTTTAAGAGCCAGAAGGCTGGATTTAGGAACTATTTCACCGCAACTTATAGGGGATCCTAGACGATGTGGAGTGGGTTGGCGGCGTCGACGGCATCGGGCGCGTCGGAAGGGCCGTCGGGGGCAGCGCCTGCCGGATCCTCTTCGGGGGTCTCGATCTGTTTGATCATTACCTCTTGGCCCTGCAGCAAATAGGTCTCGCCGCTACCGCAATGGGGACAGGCCTTGCCGTGCTCGACCGTCGCGTAGTCGCAGCCACACGCCTCGCAATGTGTCACGGCCTCAACGGGCTCCACGATAAGCTCCGCACCCTCGGTGATGGGCTTTTTATCTGCCGCCCAGCGCCAAGCGTCGAGTAGCAAGTCGGGAACGACGCCCGAGACCTCGCCCAGCAGCAGCGTGACGCTCGAAACGCGACGCACGCCATTGGCGCGCGCCACGTTCTCGACATCGCGAATGATGTGATAGACGATTCCCAATTCATGCAAGGCGAAACCCTTTCTGCAGAGGTTGATTCGATGCAAACTCAAAGCAAGGGGACGACGAGATCTAGTCTGCGCCGTCCCCTTACCCGCCATGGCTACCTATTTACGACCAAATTTAATCTTGATGGCACGCTTTAGAGCGTACTTGCCGAGGCTTGGGAGCTTTTGCTCGTATTTGACCATCGTGGAGCACTCGGGGCGGTCGCGATCCAGATGGATGGCGTCGAACGCGCACTTGGTGGTGCACAGGCCGCAGCCGATGCACTTGTTGGGGTCGACGATCGAGGCACCGCAACCCAGGCAACGGGCGGTCTCGGCGCGCACCTGCTCTTCGGTAAAGGTCTCGACGTACTCGCTAAACGGCGCAGCCTTCTCGCGCTCGCGGTCCACGTGGGCAACCTCGCGGCTCGCGTTGTCGTAGCTCTCGAGCACAACGTCGTCGCGGTCGAGCGCGGTGTAGCGGCGCTGATTGCGGCCGATGGTGAGCGTGGAGCCCGGCTGCACAAAGCGATGGATGGACACCGCGGCCTCGTGGCCGGCGGCGATAGCGTCGATGGCAAAGCTGGGGCCAGTGTAGACGTCACCACCCACAAAGATGTCGGGTTCGGCGGTCTGGTAAGTCTGGGGATCGGCAAGGGCGCCCTGGCCGCGGCCGAGCTCCACCTTGGAGCCAGCCAGCAGGTCGCCCCACACAATGGACTGGCCAATCGACATGACGACACGGTCGGCATCGACACGGCGCAGATCGTTCTCGTCGTACTCGGGCGCAAAACGGCCCTCGTCGTCAAAGACACGCGTGCAGCGCTTGAAGGTGATACCGCACACACGACCGGCCTCGTCCAGGTGAATCTCCTTGGGGCCCCAGCCGCAGCTGATGTGAGCGCCGTCCTCAACGGCCTCGCGACGTTCTTCCTCGCTGGCGGGCATCTGGACCTCGCTCTCCAGGCAGAACATCTCAACGTGCCCAGAGCCCAGACGGCAGGCGTTGCGGGCAACGTCGATGGCCACGTTGCCGCCGCCCACCACAATGGTGCGGCCGGACAGGGTATCGATCTTGCCGCTGTTAACCTCGCGAAGGAAGTCGACGGCCACGGTCACGTCCACGGCATCCTCGCCCGGAATACCGGCAAGGCGGCCGCCCTGGCAGCCGATGGCCACGTAAAAGGCCTTAAAGCCCTGCGCGCGCAGCTCGTCGAGCGTCACATCACGACCGACCTCCACGCCATAGCGGAACTCGGCACCCATCAGGCGAATGATCTCGACCTCGGCCTCAATGACGTCCTTCTGCAGCTTAAAGCTGGGAATGCCGTAGGTGAGCATGCCGCCCGGGCGCTCGTTTTTCTCGAAGACGACGGGCTTGTAGCCCTTCTCGGCCAGATAGAAAGCGCAGGACAGGCCGGCCGGACCGGCACCGATGATGGCGATCTTCTGATCAAAGCCGCCAGCGCGCGTCGGCGTCACCACGGGCGGGACGTAGCGGGTCGCGGCATCCAGATCGCGCTGGGCGATGAACTTCTTGACCTCGTCGATGGCCACGGCGGCGTCCACACGGCCGCGGGTGCAGGCGTCCTCGCAGCGGCGGTTGCACACACGGCCGCAGATAGCGGGCAGCGGGTTCTCGCGCTTAATGAGTGCCAGCGCCTCGTCATAGCGACCCTGAGCCGCGAGCTTCAAATAGCCCTGAACGGCAACGTGCGCGGGGCAGGCCGTCTTGCAGGAAGCGGTGCCGGACTCATGCGTCTCGATGCGGTTGTCGTTGCGGTAGTTGGGCGACCACTTGGTGTGGTCCCACTTGGTGGCATCGGGCAGCTCCTGGCGCGGATACTCGGGCACCTGTCCGCCGGCCTTTTTGCTGCAGAGCTTCTGGCCCAGCTTGGCGGCGCCGGCCGGACACACCTCGACGCAGCGACCGCAGGCCACGCACTTGTCCTTCTCGACCTTAGCGACATAGGCCGAGCGCGACAGGTTGGGCGTGTTGAACAGCTGCGAGGTGCGCAGGGCGTAGCACACGTTGACGTTGCAGTTGCAGATGGCGAAGATCTTGTTCTCGCCGTCGATATTAGTGATCTGGTGCACAAAGCCGTTGTCCTCGGCCTGGCGCAAGATGTCGTAAACCTCGTCGCGGGTCACGTAATGGCCACGATCGGTCTCAACCACGTAGTCGGCCATATCGCCCACGGCGATGCACCAATCGGCCGGGTCGTCGGCGCAGCCCTCACCCATCACGCGACGGCTCGCGCGGCAGCTGCAGGTGCTGGCGGCATATTTGCCATCGTATTTGTCGAGCCAATGCTCGATATGCTCGATCGGCACCGAGGTGCTCGCGGCGTCGATGGCCTTCTCGACCGGAATGACGTGCATGCCGATGCCGGCGCCTCCGGGCGGCACCATCGGCGTGGCCTTGGACAGCGGTCCCTTGGACGCCTGCTCAAAGAACTTGGCATAGACCGGGTGCTCCTCGAGCTGGCTCACGCGCATGTTGAGGAACTCGGCAGAACCCGGCACCAGCATGGGCAACACCCATTGCTTGGCGCGCTCGGGGTTTTCCCAGTTGTACTCGAGCAGACCCGTGTAGCTCATGTCGTCGAGCATCTTCTCGATATCGGCTTCGGGCATGCCGGTGAGCTTGACCATCTCGGGCAGCGTATAGGGACGGCGCATCTTCATCTTGCAGAGCACTTCGGCCTGCTCGTCGGTTGCGGCCTCGGCAAACGACCAGTACTCGTAGCCCAGCAGCTCGTCGCGATGCAGCAGACGGTTGGTGCAGTGCTCGCACAGCTTGACGATGGCCTCGCGCGGATGCTCCGGCAGCGGCGGCACGAACTCCGAACCGATGTCGGGCTCGGTGTAACTAATCCCCGGTCCGTTGAGAATCATGGTTGTCCCTTCTCTTGCCGCAGCCCGGCGGGACCGCAGCGCCCCTCTTTTTTTGCAGGCCGGACATGCCCCCATGCCGTTCACCCGCCATTGTTGACATTGTGTCAAAAATAGTATTGACGAACCGTCAACAATATTCAAGACTGTTAGGCGAACGGTCAGGCAAAAGAGGATGAAAGGCGGCAAAACATGGGCAATAACACAGCAGGTACCTCTGTGGTCGATGCCGTCCCCGCATCCGATAGCGCGGCAAAGCGCCTGACGGGCGACGAACGCCGTCGCGAGATCCTCGATGCCGTGCGCACCGTAAGCTCCGAGCTGGGCGTGTCCCACCTATCGGTATCGGCCGTGACCAAGCGAGCCGGCTGCACGCGTTCATTGTTCTACCACTACTTCGCCGACATGGACGCCGCTGTCACCGCCGTCATGGACGAGGCGATCGACGGTTTTATCTCCGAGCTCGAGCAGTGGAATGCCAACCGCACCGTCGGTGATATCGAGGGCGCACTCGACACCGTCGCCCCGCTCTTTAAGCGCCTGGTCGTCAGCGGCCACGAGCTGCCGAGTACGCTCACCTCAAGCAGCGGCGCGCTCTACGGCGGCTTTTTGCACAACGTGGTCCAGCGTGTGGCGCAGTATATCTGCGACACCACCGTGGTGGATTTTGCCGCCCATCATGAGCTACGCATCGACCATGTCTACGAGACGTTCTACACCCTCATCATGGGGTTGTTGATGTATATCCGCACGCACCCCGATGTGCCCGACGAGACGGTCAAGGAAATCATCGCCTCGACACTCCACATCGAGGGCTATACCGCCAAGTATCCGGAGCGCAAGCCCCAGAACTGACGACATTTGGCCAAACTGCCCGCGATCAGAAGAGGGGCCGCGGGCGTGTGAAAGGAGAGCAGCATGCTGTTCGATGTTTGGGGTAGCGATACCCTTATCCACTGGGCCGGCTGGGCCA
>CABUSE010000105.1 GCA_902494135.1 uncultured Collinsella sp.
GCGCACGCCATGTTGTCAATGGGTTACAGTATGAACGGCGGCTATGTTTCCGCCAACGCACGAGAGAGTCGTCAACAAGGAGGATGCACGACGATGCAGCGTGCCAAACAGATATCGGAGTCCATCGAGCTGGGCATTATCTTGGCGCTCGCCGGTGGCTTTATGGACGTCTATTCGTACATTGGGCGCGATCATGTTTTCGCCAACGCGCAGACAGGCAACATCCTGCTCGTGGGCGTGAGCATCTCGGAGGGCAACTGGGCACTTGCGGGACGCTATTTCTTCCCCGTGGTGTCGTTTGCCGTGGGCATTATGCTTGCCGATCTGGTACACGAGCGGTTTGGCAGCGTGATTCACTGGCGCCAAGTGACGGTGTTCTTTGAAGCCGTTATCTTGCTGGGCGTGAGCTTTATCCCCGGCGGCAATTTCAACCTGCTCGCCAACTGCCTCACCTCGTTTGCCTGCGGTATGCAAGTTGAGAGCTTCCGCAAGATCCACGGTCACGGCATCGCTACGACCATGTGCATCGGCAACTTGCGCAACGCGCTGCAAAACGTGGACGATTACATCATCACCCACAGGCGCGGCTTTTTGGAAAACGGCCTGCTGTACTTTGGCGTGATCTTTACCTTTGTGTTTGGCGCCGTGTTGGGCAACTGGTGTATTGAGCGCATGGGCCTGCACGCCATCGTCGTGGCGAGCTTGCTGCTGTTTGTCGCGTTTGCCATCATGTTCATCGACCGCGAGCGCGATTTGCGCTTACGCTGGAAGGTTGCGGCCGAGGCTTGGAAAGAGGGCTGCCGAAAGTAACCGAATGCGGCAAAGGGGCTGTCCCTTTGCCGCAATATTTTTCATCATCTGTTGAAACGCTTTAACACTTTTGATGTTCTCACGCGTTTTTTGTTTCAAAAGCGTTAGGATGGGACTCATAGCGTGGGGCGTAATGGATGCCCCGCACACGATGGGAGGCTATCAATGGCTAATCGTTTCGTTCTCAATACCATCTCTTATCATGGTTCCGGCGCCATCAAGGAGATCCCCGGCGAGCTCCAGCGTCGCGGCTACAAGAAGATCTTCGTCTGCTCCGACCCCGATTTGGTTAAGTTTGGCGTTACCGCTAAGGTGACCGACGAGCTCGACGCCGCCGGCATCGCTTGGAGCCTCTACTCCGAGATTAAGCCCAACCCCACTATCCAGAACGTCAAGGACGGCGTCGAGGCCTTCAAGGCCGCCGAGGCTGACGCTATCGTGACCATCGGTGGTGGCTCCTCCATGGACACCGCCAAGGCCATCGGCATCATCATCAACAACCCCGAGTTCGCCGATGTCCGCAGCCTCGAGGGCGTTGCTCCCACCAAGAACCATGCCGTGTTCACCATCGCCGTGCCGACGACCGCCGGTACCGCTGCCGAGGTGACCATCAACTACGTCATCACAGACCCCGAGAAGGTCCGCAAGTTCGTGTGCGTCGACACCAACGACGCCCCCGAGGTCGCCGTCGTCGACCCCGATATGATGGCTTCCATGCCCGCCGGCCTGACCGCTTCCACCGGCATGGACGCTCTGACCCACGCCATCGAGGGCTATACCACCAAGGGCGCTTGGGAGCTCTCCGACATGTTCCACTTTGAGGCCATTAAGCTGATCAGCGAGAACCTGCGCGACTCCGTCGCCGAGGCCAAGTCCGGTCAGCCCGGCTCCGGCCGCGAGGGCATGGCCCTTGGCCAGTATGTCGCCGGCATGGGCTTCTCCAACGTTGGCCTGGGCATCGACCACGCCATGGCTCACACCCTGTCCGCTCACTACGACACCCCGCACGGCGTCGCTTGCGCCATGCTGCTGCCGATCGCCATGGAGTTCAACAAGCCGGTTTGCGCTGAGCGCCTGGCCAAGGTTGCCGTCGCCATGGGCGTTGACACCACGGGCATGAGCACCGCCGAGGCCGCCGATGCCGCCATCGCCGCCGTCAAGCAGCTTTCCGCCGACGTGAACATCCCGCACGTCTGTGAGGCCATGAAGGCTGACGAGATCGAGGTCCTGGCCAAGGACGCCATGGCCGACGCCTGCTTCCCGGGTAACCCGCGCGAGGCAACGCTCGACGACGTCATCGAGCTCTTCAAGAAGATCTGCCCGGCTGCCTAACTTGGTTCGGCGGGCTCCTGCCCGTTAGCCCCACAATCGTCCTCGGACATGTCGGAGGCCCCGCTGCGCACTACGTGCGGCGGGGCCTCCTTCTGTCCTGCGGAAAGATTCTGGGGCTTACGGGCAGGGGCCCGCCGGCTCGTTATCGTGGCGGGCGCTGCTCTGGGAAGCTCGACGGGTTGTCTCGCTAGGTAAATAATTGTGCGTGGTGGTATTGTTGCTGTGGGTTTAATTCGATATGAAAGGGTGACATTGGTGTCCCAGATGGATTCTTCGCTTGGTTTTATCACTGACCAGTTGAAGGTGCTGACTTCTATTGCTTCGCCTACGGGCTATACCCGCGCGGCTACTGATTATCTGATGGAGACCCTGCGCGATATGGGGTTTGGGCCTGAGCGTTCTAATAAGGGTAACGTGCTCGTTGAGCTTGGTGGCGAGGGCGAGCCGCTTGTGTTGGCGAGCCATGTCGATACCCTGGGTGCCATGGTGCGCTCCATTAAGGACAATGGCCGCCTGCGTCCCACGACGCTTGGTGGGCACCAGTGGTCTACGGCCGATGGCGAGAACTGCACCGTCTACACGCGTGACGGCAATGTCTACACGGGCGTGGTCCTCAATACCGAGCCTTCGGCGCATGTGGCCGATGAGCCGGTCAAGACCATCGAGAAGAACATGGAAATCCTGCTCGACGAGAACGTTGACAGCAAGGACGATGTGCTTGAGCTGGGCATTCAGACCGGCGACATCATCGCTATGGATCCGCGTACCACGGTGACGGAGAGCGGCTACATCAAGAGCCGCTTCCTGGATGACAAGCTGTCGGCGTCGATTCTGCTGGGTCTGGCCCGCGCTGTTGCTGACGGCGAGGTGTCGCTTTCGCGCAAGGTGTCGCTGCTCTTTACCGTGTACGAGGAGGTCGGCCACGGCGGTGCTTTCGTGCCGGCCGACACGCGCGAGATGATCAGCGTTGACATGGGCTGCGTGGGCGACGACCTGGGCTGCACCGAGCGCATGGTGTCGATTTGCGCCAAGGATTCGGGCGGTCCGTACAACTACGACCTGGTAACCACGCTGTCCAACATCGCGCGCGAGCTGGAGCTCGATTACGCCATCGATGTGTATCCGCACTACGGCTCGGACGTTGAGGCCACGCTCTCGGCCGGCTACGACATCCGTCACGGCCTGATCGGCCCCGGCGTGTACGCGAGCCACAACTACGAGCGCAGCCACATCGACGGCGTGCGCAATACCTACGAGCTGGTCCGCGCCTACGTACAGCGCTAACGATGCAGCGGCCTCGGCTGATACGGCAGTACCGACCGAGGCCGTCCTCTCTAAGTTGCGGTGAAATAGGGACTGTTTGGCGGTTTTAAACGCTTAAACAGTCCCTATTTCACCGCAACTTATGAAGGGGATGGGGCTACTTGATGGCGCCGGTCACGGTACCGCCGCCCAAGACGACGTCGCCGTGGTAGACGACGACGGCCTGGCCGGGGGCGATGGCTCGCTGCGGCTCGTCAAAAGTCAGTAGCATTTGTCCGTCGGCGCCACGTGTAAGAGTCGCTGCCTGATCCTTTTGATGGTAGCGGTACTTGGCGCCCACGCGAATGCCGCCGTCATCGAGCTCTGCCTCCATGCGGTCGGCAGGGGCGCTCCAGATCCAGTCGTCGGCCGTGAGTGCTGTGGCCGTTAGGTCCTCGGCCTCGCCCAGATGCACGGTGTTGTTGGCGACATCGACGCCCGTCACATACACGGGATGCGCCATCGCGACGCCCAAGCCCTTGCGCTGGCCGATGGTATAGCGCAACGCGCCGTTATGGCGTCCGACCACGCTGCCGTCGCGCCACACAATGTCGCCCGGTGCAGCGGGATGTCCGCAGCGGCGCTCGATATAGCCCGCGTAGTCACCGTCTGGAATAAAGCAGATGTCCTCGCTTTCGGCCTTCTGGGCGTTGGTAAAGCCTTGCTCGGCGGCTATGCGGCACACGTCGCGCTCTTTGTCTAGGGCTGCCAGCGGAAAGATCGTGTGCGCCAGGCGCTCCTGCGTAAGCGAATATAAAAAGTAGCTCTGGTCCTTTTTGGGATCTTCGCCGCGATGCAGCTGCCAGGTGCCGTCTACTGTCTGGCTTGTTTTGGCGTAATGACCCGTTGCGATGTAGTCGCAGCCCATGTCCAGCGCCGCACCGAGCAACGCGCCAAACTTTATGTGGCGGTTGCAGATGATGCACGGGTTGGGCGTCAGCCCCTCCTGGTAGGCGTTCACAAAGCGCTCGATAACGCTGTGGTCGAAGGTCTGCTGCAAGTCGAGCACATGGTGGGGTATCCCCAGACGCTCGGCGACGGCCTTTGCATCGGCGATGTCGCGGTCGACTTTGCTCATACCCGTTGCAGGATCGGGCGCGGGGCAGGTGAGGCGCATGGTGGCGCCGACGCATTCGTAGCCCTGGCTTTTGAGCAGGTACGCGGTCACGCTGGAATCGACGCCGCCGCTCATGGCGACGAGCACGCGCTTGTTGTGCATGGGGAGGTTCTCCTTGGTGGCATGTGGCCAAAAAAGAAAAGCGGCGCGGGAGGCTGGTTCCGCGCCGCAGACATTGTA
>CABUSE010000106.1 GCA_902494135.1 uncultured Collinsella sp.
ACCCCGGTCGAGACCATCACCTGTGCCACCCTCAACGGTGCCAAGATGTGCCACATCGAGGACGAGACCGGTTCCATCGAGGCCGGCAAGTGCGCCGACCTGCTGGTCGTCAACGGTGACGTCGCCGCCGACATCCACGTGCTCAACACCGACAACATGGACGTCATCATGAAGGACGGCTGGATTGTCGAGGGCGGCACCTTCGGCGAGGCAAACAAGTACAGCGCCTAAGCTACCGTTCATCGATGGCTTGATGTAAAACACAGTATTTGATTGCATAATGCAATGGAGAGGGTCGCTTGCGGCCCTCTTTATTGCTATGGGGTGCGTCGGTAAGAAGGAGATGACGGTGGATCTCAATAGGCTGATTCTGGGCAAGAGCTACAACTCTACCAAGGTCTTTCGTACCGCTCAGCATGTGGTTCAAGCCATTTTGCTCGGTATTGTCGTTCCGCTGCTTATCCTGCTGCTCATCTGGGATCTAACCGATAATCCCAATCCCGTTCCGGCCGTTGTCGTCATTGCCGGCTTGGTCATGCTGTGCTTCTTCTTCTCGTACGTCTTTGTCGTTCCCGACGACCTCACATCGAGCGCAACCGACCGCACGCTCGCCATCGCTTCAAAAATATTCGCCTACACGTCGCGCGGCCTTACGCCCGAAGCTGCCCTGGGCGCCTCTAAGATCATCCTGTCCGAAACTATCGCCTCTGCCATCTGCTTTACCGACGGCAAGCAGGTGTTGGCAAGCTGGGGCGAGGACTCGGCAAAATGCCCCGCGGGCACCCCGGTGGTGCTGCGGACTACGCTCAACGTGATCAACGGCGGTGAGCAAAGCGTGTTCTCGCGCGATGCCTCGACCGAGACAGGTGGCTACTTTCCGCGCCTGCGCGCCGGTATTGTCGCACCGCTTACCGTGCGCGGGCATTGCGTGGGCACGCTCGAGCTGTATTATCCCCGTCTGAGCAGCATCGATATGCGCCAGACGGCGCTTGCCTCGGGCTTTGCCGACCTCATTTCCACGCAGCTTGCGAGCTTTGAGCTCGAGCGCCAGGACGAGCTTACGGCCCGCGTGGAGCTGCGCGCCTTGCAATCGCAGGTCGATCCTCATTTTCTGTTTAACACCATCAGCACCATCGTGTCGCTCGTTCGAACCGAGCCCGACAAGGCTCGATCGCTGCTGATCGACTTCTCCAATTACTATCGTCAGACGCTTTCTGATTCCGATACGCTCACCACGCTCGAGCACGAGGTGGAACAGGGTACTCGTTATATCAATCTTATGCAGGCCCGGTATGGCGACGGCCGTTTGCGCGTCTCGGTCGATATCGACTTTGAGGTGCGCGATTGCATGGTGCCGCCGTTTATCTTGCAGCCGTTGCTCGAAAACTGCATCAAACACGCGCAGCGCGAGACCGAGCCGCTTTCTATTCGTGTTAGGGCTTTCGAGACCGATGACGGTTTGGAGATCATCGTCGAAGACGACGGCATCGGAATGAGCGAAGAAGTCTGCGCGCATCTGTTTGAGCAGCATCGCCGAGAGGAGCCCGAGAGCATTACCGCCGACGGCTCCGTCAAGCGAGGCTGCGGCTTGGCGCTCTTCAACGTGCTTCAGCGCATCCATTTCTTTTACGGAGAAGATTCTGGCATGCGCGTGAAGTCCCAGGAGGGCGTTGGCACGCAGGTCATCGTCGAGCTGAACGGCGAGCCGCATGAGCCGGCGCCGTTGACGGCGTAGCACGCGGTTGGATTGAGAGAAAAAGAGGGGAAGCACATATGTCCGAAGGCTGGAACATCTTGGTGGTTGATGACGAGCCTCCCATTAGGGCTGAGCTACGCTATCTGTTGGAAAAGGATACGCGTGTGGGTCAGATTGCCGAGGCGGGCAATGTCACCGAAGCCGTGGAGTCGATTCTGTCGAACAAGCCCGACGTGCTGTTTTTAGACATTACCATGCCCGGTCGCTCGGGAATTGAGCTTGCCGAGACGCTGCAGAACCTAAAGACGCCGCCGGTGGTTGTGTTTGTGACAGCGTTTGCCGAATTTGCCGCCGATGCGTATAACCTCGATGCGGTCGACTATGTCGTCAAGCCGGTCGAGGACGCACGCCTGTCAAAGGCACTCGACAAGATCGAGGCAGCCTTGGGTGCCCGTCGTGTTATCCATGCTCCGCGCCAACCTTTGCGTCTGACGGTGGACCGCGGGGGCAAAAAGGTGTTCATTCCCGCCGCAGACGTCTGCTACTTTGAGGCGCGCGCCGATTTTTGCAACGCCATCTGCGCCGAGGGAACGTACCTGATCAATGAGTCGATCTCTTCGCTCGAGCGTCGCTTGGACTCCGAGGGCTTTATTCGCGTTCATCGCAGCTACCTGGTCAATTTGGAAGACGTGCACAATGTTGAGATTGGCTCCACGGGGTTGATGGAGCTCAGGCTCGACCGCGTGAACTCGACGGTACCGGTGTCCCGTCGTCGTGCCGCCGAGGTCAAGTCGCACCTGGGGCTTGCGTAGACGGTCTGCATGCCGTCGTTTACCATCGCAGGTTTGGCATGGGCGCGCGGTGGGCATAATGGGTGGCATCGAATGAAATCGAAAGGATCATTATGCCCGCGCTTATCACCCATCATCTGTTTGGCGAGGAAAGCATCGACCGTCTTCCGCAGGGCGTCATCACGTCCGATGAAGAGCGCATTGCCTTTATCTTGGGCAACCAAGGCCCCGACCCGTTCTTCTTTCACATTCTGACACCGCGTGTTTCCGACTGCACGCTGCTGGCGCAGGTCATGCATCGGTCGCGCATGTCTCGCCAGTTCGCGTGCCTGCGCGACGGCGTGTCGCATCTGCTGCCGCGCGACGCCAGCTTGGGTCGTGCCTTTGCGCTGGGCCTGCTGTCTCATTACGTGCTCGACCGCAACGCCCACCCCTTTGTCTATGAGCAGCAGTTTGGCATCGTGGAGTCCGATTCAGAGCTTGAGGATTCGAGCAGTCAGGTCCATGCTGTGATCGAGAGCGACCTGGATGTACTGATGCTGCAGCTTAAACGCGATGGCGCTACGGTCGACGATTACCCGCCGGCGGGCGAGATCGTCACCACCGATCGCATCAATCGCGTGGCCGGCGTGCTGATGAGCTATGTTGCCGGACGCGTGTACGGCATTGACATTCCGGCGGGGGAGTACGGTGCTGCCGTTGCCAATATGCAGCGACTTTACCGCGCGATTGAGCCGGCCGGCTCCGCAAAGACGCGCGCGATCTCGCTGGTTGAGGGCTTGGTGCACGATTACTCGCTGCTCGACGGCCTTGCTCATCGCGTGACGACGGAGTTGCCCGAGCGCACCGGTAACCTGGGCCATCTGACATGGAAGAATCCCTTTACCGACGAGGCCTCGAACGAGAGTTTCCCCGAGGTCTTTGATCGCGCGCTGGGCGATTACGAGTGCACGGTCGCACGTTTTATCGAGACCGGTGACATGGATGCCGTGACCAGTCACGTCAACTACAGCGGTCGCGTGCTCAATGCCGATGAGGAGTTCGACCGCGAGGAATAGGGCCCGTGCGTGCCCCTTTGCCGAATCCTTACCGGCGCCTCTGGGCAATTGGGGTACGATGAACTAACTGCATATCGGGCGAATACGAAGGGTCCCTGTCCATGAAATACACCAAGCTCGAGCGTAACTGGGTTATGTATGATGTGGGCAATTCGGCCCTCGTGCTGCTCAATACCTCGGTGGTGCCCATTTACTTTAACGCCATCAATACCGGCGCTTCCTCGGCCGACCTGGTGGTCGCCTGGGGCAACGCGCAGACGATCGCCTCGCTGGTCATCGCCATGCTCATGCCCATTCTGGGCGCACTTGCCGACTACGCTGGCAACAAAATCAAGTTCTTCTTGGGCTTTTTCCTCACGGGCCTGGTTCTTTGCCTGGCGCAGGCTATCCCAATGTCCGCCATGGCATTTTTGACCGTGTACGTGCTGTGCACCATCGGCCTTAACTCTTCTATGACGTTCTACGACGCCATGCTGCCCGACGTTACCACCGACGAGCGCATGGACGCCGTGTCCAGCTCGGGTTATGCCTGGGGCTACATCGGTTCCACCGTGCCGTTCGTCATCTGCCTGGCGCTCATCATGGGTGGCCCCGCTCTTGGCGTCCCCACCATGCTGGCAACGCGTCTGTCTTTTATCATCACTGGTGCCTGGTGGCTCATCTTTACCCTGCCGCTCATTCACACCTATAAGCAAAAGTATGGTCGCGAGCGCGGTCCCGAGGACACCATCGGCCACATCGTTGGCGGTGTGTTCTCCGAGGTCGGACACACCATGCGCGAGATCGCCCACAACAAGACCGTGCTGGTCTACATGATTGCGTTCTTCTTCTATATCGATGGCGTCCACACGGTCATTTCCATGGCTACCAGCTACGGCTCGGCTTTGGGCATCGATTCGACCCAGCTGGTACTGGCGCTGCTCGTCACGCAGTTCGTGGCCTTTCCGTCCGCCATCATCTACGGCAAGCTCGCCGGCCGCGTGGGCACGCTCAACATGATCTTGGTGGCAGTCGCCGCCTATATGGGCATTGTGCTGTTCGCCGCGTTCTTCCTAAAGACCGCCTTTGAGTTTTGGGTGCTTGCCATTATGGTCGGCCTGTTCCAGGGCGGCGTGCAGGCGCTCAGCCGTAGCTACTTTGGCCGCATTATCCCCAAGGAAAAGTCCAACGAGTACTACGG
>CABUSE010000107.1 GCA_902494135.1 uncultured Collinsella sp.
GGCCGCGATATTCAGTGGCTGCTCGACGAGGGGGCGCGCGTGGGCGTGGGGTATCAGGACGGCCGCCCGTTCCACGGGCCCTGCCACATTCGCGTGAATCTGGCGCTGCCGCTTTCGCGCGTGAGGGAAGCGTGCGACCGCCTGGACCGCTACGTTTTTAATGCACGGTAAGCGTGCGCTGCGTGTGGGGCCTTCTGCCAAGTCGGCTAGAAGGTCCCACATGGTAAAGCGTCTGTAACAATTGGGCACTCGTGTGGTTTTGTTTGCTATTATCTTTAACCATTTCAGTTTGTAAACAGGATCGTCTGGAGTTCGATGAAAAGACCCCGTCGCTCGGTCGCCATTTCGTTGTTTGTTGCGCTTGCAGTGGCGAGCGCCTTTGTCATAGCGATAGCCGGCTGCTCTGGGTCGAATGACGAAGCCTCGACGTCTGCATCAAAAGGTCTGGAAGCCTCGCAGGTCAAGGACGACAATCTTAAGACGCTCAACGTCGGCAGCGACCTCTATCCACCGTTTGTGTATGCCGACGAGTACGGCGATATCGTTGGCCTGGACGTCGAGATATTAACCGAGGCTTTGGCCCGCATTGGTTACAAGCCAAAATACCAGCTGATCGATTGGGAAAAGAAGAAAGAGCTGCTGGCGAACGGCGAGCTCGATTGCGTCATGGGCAGCTTTAGCATGACGGGTCGCGAAAACGAGTATCGTTGGGCTGGCCCGTACCTTGCGAGTCGCCAGGTGGTCGCGGTCGATCCCCAGAGCGATATCTACACGCTTGCCGATCTTGAGGATAAGATCGTGGCGGTTCAGTCCACCACCAAGCCCGAGGGCATTTTGCTCAATCGCACAAATGAAAACGTTCCGCAGATCAAGGAACTCTACTGCTTTTCGGACCGTTCGTGCCTGAACCCGGCGCTCGTCGAGGGCCTGGTCGACGCCATCGCCGCGCATGAGTCCTTGCTGCTCACCTACGAAAAAGACTATGGCGTAACGTATCGCATTTTGGATGAGCCGTTGCTAGAGGTCGGTTTGGGCACCGCTTTCGATATCAACGATACGCGCGGCATCGACGTTAAGCTCACTCATGCCTACCAAGAAATGCTTTCCGATGGCACCATGGAACGCCTGGTGTCAAAGTACTTCGATGACCCTTCGCCATTTTTGAATGTGGAGGGCCTGTCATGATCGATGCGCTCGACCACGCCGCTCAGGAGCGGGGCAATCGTTCGGCAGGGGCATGGCTCCTTGTCGCTCTGCTGGGGATAGCGCTCTCGGTTGCTGCCGGCATGATGAGCTACGGTTACATGACGGCCCAAGCCGAGCGGCGCTTTGCCGACGTTGTCGATTACGTGGCGACGCAGAGCCTTTCCTACGATGCATTCAACAGCGCCTATACGACCAAAAACCTGATTCGCGTTATGGAGATCGCCGGAGAGGCTGCCCGCGATATGGAGCGCGACGGTTCGGTGGATAACGCCACGCTGGAGCAATATGCCGACCAGTTCAACGTGAGCGCACTGATCGTGACGGACGCATCGGGCAATTTGGTGTCCGAGTCCTCGACCGATGACGTGGGCTACGAGTCGCTCGCTACGTATCTCAAAGGATCACCCGTGCTGGAGGTGGCAGCTCATCCGCTTAAGTCCTATACCGCCCGCATCACGCTTGCGGATGATTCGGTCGCAGACATTGGCTGCGTGACTCGGCAGGATGGCGAGGGCATCGTTATCGCGGTAAGGCATCAGAGCGCGAAGGCGGTTGCAAGCAATACACTCAAACTGCAGAGCTTGCTTGATGGCTATGAAACCATCGATAGCGGCAATATCGTGATCGAAAGCGACGGCAAGGTCGTTGCGACCAATGCCGTTGAACCCACCGTATTGGGCGTATTCGATCTGCCTGCGACGGACGTCTTCATTGTCGACGGTATTAAGGATCGATGCCTGGCTGGTAAGGTCAGATTGGTTAACGCCGACGGCGAGTGGTATTTGGGCACATTTGGAAAAGCGCACAAATTCTATGTGTACACCTATGCCTCGGCGCGGCGTTACTTTGAGGTTGTCGCGGCTGTTGCTGCCGGCGTGCTGGCGCTCTACAGCGGTGTTATAGCCGTTGTTGTGACGGTGCGTCGCCGCGCTGATCGTCGACGTTTGACGGACTTGCTGCAGCAGGAGCGCGACTATGGCGACAAGCTGGCAAAGGCGGCGCGTGAGGCCTCGTCTGCCAACTCGGCAAAGACGGAGTTTTTGCGTCGCATGAGCCATGACTTGCGCACACCCATCAACGGCATTCGCGGCATGGTCGAGGTTGGCGATGCCAATGCGGACGATCTGCAAAAGCAGACCGAGTGCCGCTCGAAAATCTGGACGGCATCGGGACTGCTGCTCGACCTTGCCAACGAGGCACTCGATATGAGTCGCCTGGAGAGCGGGCAGGTCGACCTGAACCTCGTGCCCATAAATTTGGTGGCCCTCAACTGTGAAGTGCGCGATATTCTGGAGCGTCAGGCCGAGGAGCGTCTGGTGACAATTATCTGCGACCAGCAGACGCTTAATCATCCCTATGCGCGGGTGAGCGTGACGCATCTCAAGCGCTTGTTGCTCAATATTGCCGGCAATGCCGTTAAGTACAACCGCCAGGGCGGCTATGTTCGCCTGGTGTGCCGCGAGGTGGAGCCAGCGGATGGCGTCCCCGTCTATGAATACACGATCGCCGACAACGGTATTGGCATGAGCGAGGAGTTCCAACAGCACCTCTACGAGCCGTTTTGCCGCGAGGAGCAACAGGTGGAAGGTGCCTCATCGGGAACTGGCCTGGGCGCGCCTATCGCAAAACAGTTGGTCGAGCTTATGGGCGGAACCATGAGCTTTACGAGCGTCTTGGGGCAGGGGACGACGTTTACCATCCGCCTGCCGTTCGAGAAATGCAAGCGCTCCGAGATTCCTCAGGCAGTTCGCGCGGATGCGGGCGATGGCGATGCGCTCCAGGGCTTGCGCGTTTTGCTCGTAGAGGATAACGATCTGAATGCCGAGATCGCGCAGTTTACGCTCAGCCGTGCCGGTGCCGTCGTGACGCATGCTAAGGATGGCGAGTCTGCCGTTGAGGCGTTTGCCGCGAGCGCACCGCACGAGTACGACGTGGTGTTGATGGACATCATGATGCCTGGCATCGATGGCCTTGAGGCCACGCGTCAGATTCGAGCGCTCGATCGCGAGGATGCCGCGACCACGTCGATTATCGCCGTGAGTGCCAACGCCTTTGCCGACGACCGCAGGCTTTCGCGCGAGGCGGGCATGAACGCGCATCTGAGCAAGCCTGTGAGCTCGCAAGAGCTCGTCGAGGCGCTAGCACACATCGCCGCCGACGTTTCATAAGCATATGGCCCGGTTCCAAGGTGGGTTGGAACCGGGCCATATTGCTATTTGCGAGACCTGCTGAGGGGCTTACTTTTCCTGAATCTGCTTACCGCAGAGATGCTCAATCGTAATCTCGTAGAGCTGGACGCCCTTGATGTCTTTGGCGATCTCCTCTTCGACTTCTTCGGCGGAAGGGTAGTACTTAAGGGCGAGCTGGCGGACTTTGTCCTCGATAAACGCGGGGGTGTCATTCGCCAGGCGACAACGGCCAAAGACGACGGTGCTCATAACGTAGGGAGCCCAGTCACCGTCCTTGTACCACTCGTTGCCGTAAACGGTAAAGCAGACCTTGTTATCGCGCTTGAGTGCGTCGACCTTGTGGCCAGCCTTGGCGCCATGGAAATAAATCTTGTCGTGCTCGGCGTCAAAGAAGTAGTTGACGGGAATGGCGTACGGGTAGCCATCGTCGCCGTTGACGGCAAAGACGCCGCGCTTGCAGGTAGCGAGCAGTTCGCGCGCTTCCTCGTCAGTGATGGCGCGTTTCTTTCGACGTAAGGGCCTAAACATCGTTGGCTTCCTTTCTGGTCGTGCGTGGTGGTTGAGCACAAACTATAGCGAAACGGATCCGTTTTTCTTGATGCGGGCGAGTATGTTTTTGAGCTTGTTAAAGTCGAGCGGTTTGGACAGATGGGCGTTCATGCCGGCGTCGTGTGCCGCCTTGGCGTCCTCGGCAAAGGCGTTGGCGGTGAGCGCGATGATGGGGATATCGGCTGCATCGGCCTTCTCGCTCAGACGAATCGCGCGGGTTGCCTCATAGCCGTCCATGCCCGGCATCATGATGTCCATTAGAATCGCATCGAAGCTACCCGCGGGACGGCCAACGTATAGGTCGACCGTTTCGTTGCCGTTGGCGGCGCGAGTCACGACGATGCCCTCGCTTTCGAGCAGAGCCTGGGCAATCTCGGCATTGAGCTCGTTGTCTTCTGCCAAAAGGACGTTCATGCCGGCAAGCGAGCAGCTGTTTGCCTGGCCGTCCGCACGTTCTCCTGCCTGAGGGTTCTTGTCGATATCGAGCGGAATCTGGACGTTGAACGTACTCCCCACGCTAACCTCACTCGAAATCTCAATCGTGCCGCCCATCAGTTCAATAAGTGACTTGACGATTGGCATGCCCATGCCGGTTCCCTGGAACTTGCTGCGCGCATCGTCACCTTCCTGGGCAAACGGCTCATAGATATGCTTTAAAAACTCGGGAGCCATGCCAATGCCGGTATCCGAAACGCTAAAGCAAAAGAGCGCGCGCCCGTTATCGAGTGGCTTGGTCTGTGAGCTAAAGGTGACGGAGCC
>CABUSE010000108.1 GCA_902494135.1 uncultured Collinsella sp.
ATCTGGATAAAGCTCGGGTCCTTTTTGAGCACGGCGCGCAGGCCGTTGACGTTCCACGAGGCGAAAGTGTAAGTCTGAGGCATGGTGTCCTTTCGACGGGGTTGGCAGGCTTAAGATTAACGCAACAAGAGCGGGGCGGAGTCCGCGAGTGATAGTGCGAACGCCGCCGTCCCGGAGACACGGACGGAGGACTCATATGACGCAGGCAATATCGGACCCCAGGCAGGCCTCCGCCGCGCTGGCGGATCTGTTTGACACCCACAAGCGCGTGGTCTTCTTTGGCGGCGCTGGTGTTTCCACGGCAAGTGGCATCCCCGATTTCCGCAGCGTGGACGGCCTGTATCACCAGCAGTTTGCCTATCCGCCCGAGACCATGCTGTCGCATAGCTTTTACGAGGCGCATCCGGCCGAGTTCTTCGACTTCTACCGCACCAAGATGATCGCGCTTGGCGCCAAGCCCAATCGCTGCCACACCAAGCTGGCCGAGCTGGAGCGCGCCGGCAAGCTAAATGCCGTGGTGACGCAAAATATCGACGGCCTGCATCAGATGGCCGGCTCACGGCGCGTGTTTGAGCTGCACGGATCGGTCCATCGCAACATTTGCCAGTCGTGTAGCGCGGTCTATAGCGCCGAGTGGATTTGCTCGCGCGAGCACGAGGACGCCGCGGGCGTGCCTGCGTGCCCCGCGTGCGGCGGCCGCATCAAGCCCGATGTAGTGCTCTACGAGGAGCCGCTCGACGAGCACGTGCTGACCGGTGCCGTTGCCGCCATCGCCGCGGCCGATGCCCTCATTGTGGGCGGGACCTCGCTCGTGGTGTATCCGGCGGCAGGCCTTACGCGTTACTTTACCGGCGATACGCTGGCTATATGCAACCTTGCTCCCACCGATCAGGATGCAAATGCCGACCTGCTGATTTCTTGCGACATCGCGGCCGCGTTTGCGTTCTAGCCCGCGCGCGCGGATACAATAGAAAGACTGAGTGCAAAGCGACCCCGCCGCCAGCTCCCCAAGCTCGGCGGCGTGGGCATTTTAGGAGGATGTTCATGGCGAACGACAGCAAGACATGGCGGTGCGGAAAGTACGAGCTCAGCTTTGACCGTCCGCGCATCATGGGCGTCCTCAACGTGACGCCCGATTCGTTTAGCGATGGCGGGGAGCACTTCGACCCGGACGCCGCCATCGAGTACGGCCTAGCGATGCTCGACGCCGGCGCCGACATCATCGACGTGGGCGGCGAGTCCACGCGCCCTGGTTTTACCCCGGTCAACCCCGACGAGGAGGCTCGCCGCGTGCTGCCCGTGGTTCGCGCGCTGGCCAAGGAGGGCGCCATCGTCTCGATCGACACGCGTCATGTGGCGGTTGCCAAGGCGGCCGTGCGCTGCGGCGCCTCGATCGTCAACGACGTGACCGGCTTCACCGATCCCAAGATGGTCGAGTTTGTTAAGACGAGCACCTGCGGCGTCATCGTGATGCATGCCGGCGAGGTCGCCGCGCCCGCCCGCACGCACGCAACGGTGCAGCTCGATACCTCGGCAGCGGCGTTTGTTGCCGAGAAGGCGCGCGAGGCGGCTGCCGAGGCCGCGCGTGAGGCCGAGAAGCCGGCTCGCCGCCGTCGCGGCAAGTTGCTGGGTGAGCCTAAGTCGGAGGCCAAGCTTCCGGGCGGCGTGGTGCAGCCCTCGTTGCCGTTTGGCGAACCGGAGCCCACGTCCGAGCCTGCAAGCGAGCAGGAGACGCCCGCCGCCGAGCAGACTGCTGCCGCCGAGACCGTCGCGCCCGCGCCCGCAGCCACCGAGGTCGCATCGGAGTCCAATGACCACCTGGCAGCCATGATGCGCCGCAGCGCCCGCCGCGAGGAGGCCTACGTGCCCACCTCTCAGCTCCGCCGCTTCACCCTTCCCGATTCGGCGCCCATCATGCGCCGCGTCATGGGCTTTCTGTCCGACCAGGCCCGCACGCTCATCCATGCCGGCGTGTCGCGCGACCGCATCTGCATCGATCCTGGCCCGGGCTTTGGTAAGTCGGTTAACGAGGACATCGTCATCCAGCGCGAGACTGCCAAGATGGCGTCACTGGGCTATCCGCTCATGTGCGCCGTGTCGCGCAAGCGTTTTGTGGGCGCTGTCTCGGGCGTGACCGAGGCCGCCGCGCGCGATGCCGCCACGTTTGGCGTGTGCCTGGGCGCCATCCAGGCCGGTGCCAACATCGTGCGCGTGCACGACGCCGCGGGTTTTGCGCAGTTCCTGAACGGTTACTGGGCCGTCGCCAAGCCGCAGCCGCGCCGTGCGTTTGTGGCCGTGGGCTCCAACCTGGGGCATCGTTGCGACAACATCCGCGCCGCGCGCGACATGATCGCCGAGATTCCGCTCACCTGCGTGTCCAACTCCTCCAAGATCTACGAGAGCGAGCCGGCCTACGAGACGCGCCAGGACGCGTTTGCCAACGCTGTCATCGAGATTAAGACCGAGCTGGCGCCGTTGGTGCTGCTCGACGAGCTCATGAAGATCGAGGCTGAGCTGGGCCGCGACCGTTCCAAAAAGGCCAAGGCCAACGGCCCGCGCACCATCGACCTGGACCTGCTGTGGATGGACGGCGAGACCCACGGCGGCAAAAAGCTGCGCCTGCCGCATCCGCTCATTGGCGAGCGCGACTTTGTGCTGGTGCCGCTCGAGGACCTGATGCACGACCCGGCGCGGTTCTTCCGCTACAACGGTGTCGAGGTCAAGGAGCCCGAGGACCGCGTGGGTCATATCGTGGGCGAATTGGGGCGTATGTAGATGATCGAGATGAATGCTGTTGCCGCCGGCACCGAGCTCGACGCGGTGCGCGACGCGGGCCGCGAGGGCGTGTCCGCGGGCTGGTGCGCGTGGAGCGCGGGCGATGCTTCGCTGACGTTTTCGCTGGTCGTGCGTCCGGATGTGAGCATGCATGCCTTCCACGGCCTGCCGTTTGTGGCTGCGATGGGCATGATGGACGCGCTCGTGGGCACGGCTTCGACGCCGGGGTTGGGCCTTGCCGGTAAGGTGGGTATCCAGTGGCCGAGCGATATCGTGTGCGGTGCGCCTGCGTTTGAGACGTCACTCGCGCGTGTTGCCGTGAACGGCGGTGCCGGTGCTGCGGGCATGTTTGCCGCGGTGACGGTTGATATTGAGCATTCGGCGTTGAGCGAGCTTGGTGTGGACGTGGCTGACGAAGCGCTGGTCGAGGCGCTGGCCGCCGCCGTGCTGGCCCGCGTGGACGCCTGGGCGGTTGTTGCCAACACGCCGCAAGGCGCCGCAGGGCCGCTGGCTCCCGTGCTGGGCGAGTACTTCGACATGGTGCCGCTGCTGGGCCGCCAAGTTGCAGCGGTGTCGCCCAACGGTTTGCCGCTTGCGGTCGGTGTGTTTGCGGGCCTGGATATCTGGGGTCGTGCGACTATCAAGACCGATGCCGGCGAGCAAGAGTTTCCGCCCGAGGCCGTGCGCATTCGCGGACTGTAACGCGAGGCACTTGCGCTCAAAGATGACGATGACAACAAGACCCTCCTCGGCCTGTGCCGGGGAGGGTTTCGCCTGTCTGAGGAATAGGCTTGGCGAGCATTTGCGGGGACTGTGGCATCGGGCGCGCTCGACTTAAGCCCCTGCTCTATCCCAGCTTCTGCATGCGGCGGTAGATTTCGCAGATGCCCTTGATGGTGAGTTGGCCGTCTACCACGTCGAAGGCATCGGTCGAGCCGGCGACGATGCCGGCGAGGCCGCCCGTGGCGATAACGGTGGCATCGTCGCGGCCCAGCTCGCGCTTCATGCGCGCGACCAGGCCTTCGGCCATGGCGGCGGCGCCCATCACGGCGCCGACCTTGATGCACTCCTCGGTATCGCGGCCGATGGCGTGCTCGGGCGCCTCGAGCGGCACGCTGGCGAGCTTGGCGGCACGGGCGGCAAGCGCGTCCATGGAGATGCGAATGCCCGGCGCGATCGCTCCGCCAATGTAATAACCGTCCTCATCGATGACGTCGATATTGGTCGCGGTGCCAAAGTCCACCACGATTGCCGGCGCGCCGTAGAAAGTTTCGGCCGCAACGGCGTTAGCGACGCGATCGGCGCCTACGGCTTGGGGACGCGCCGCGCGCAGCTTGGTCACCGCGGCCGTCTGCGGCCCGATGACGATGGCGTCCGCGGCAATGCGGTCGGCCACGGCGTGCCATTCGCGCGAGAGCTGCGGCACCACGCCGGCAAAGGCGATCGCGTCGACCGCGTCGAGCGAAAGGCCGTACATCTTAAAGAAACCCATCAGGCGCACATGGATCTCGTCGGCGGTATAGGAGCGGTCGGTGGGCATGCGCCACGACTGCACCAGCTCGTCTCCGTCAAACAGGCCCATGGCCGTCTGCGTGTTTCCCATATCGATAGCGAGCAGCATGTCTACTCCCAGTGTTGGCATAAAAGGACGCGCACCATTGTATACGCGTCGCCGACGGCACTCGGCTGCGATTCGTTTACGGTGATAGGGGCTGAGGGGTTTAAATATGAAGGAATTATGCTCCACGAGTTTTTCCTTGCCGTTTACCGAACTCCCGCGTAATATTCTTTCTTGCGCACATGAGGCGCCCAGACATTGCGGGGTGGAGCAGTCTGGTAGCTCGCCGGGCTCATAACCCGGAGGTCGTAGGTTCAAATCCTGCCCCCGCGACCAAGA
>CABUSE010000109.1 GCA_902494135.1 uncultured Collinsella sp.
AATAGCCAAAATGAAGCACGGCACCGTTATCGGGTTGCTCTCCACTGCCAGTCACGCATCTAAGAAACTCCTGGCAGGCAGAGCCGTGGGAGACGGCCAGCACGCAGTCGTGCTGCGGACGGAACATAATACGGGACAGCGCCACGACCATGCGCGCCCGTAGCTGCGCTTCCGACTCACCGCCAAAGGCAACCGGATAATCACCCCAGGGCTGCGGCGGCATATCGCGATTTGATGTGCCTTCCAGCGAGCCCAGGCGCCACTCGCGCAGGTCGTCGACCGGCTCTATGGGAAGATCCTCGCCAACGATCAGCTCAGCCGCACGCCGCGCCCGGCCCAACGGGGAGGAATACACATGGTCAAAGGAGATGCCACGCGCCTCAAACGCCGCGCGCGTCGCCAGTGCCTGCTCGCGCCCGCGCTCCGTGAGCGGCGAGTCTTGCCAACCTTGCAAAATGTTCTGTACATTAAGCTCGGTCTGCCCATGCCGCACCAAATACAGATCGGCCACATGCCCTCCCCTCGCACCACCACAAAGGGGACAGGCACCTTTGTGGTGGTTTACCGCCGGATCACGCCGCGGTGACGCTCAACTACACCAGTACGTCGGCAAGCGGGCGCTTGGGTACGTGATGCACCTGCGCCTCGTCGCGCCAATAATTGATGGAGCCGTCGGGGTTGGAATCGATCGCATCGATCACCTGCATCTCAGCCGGCACACCAAAGGCCATGATCAGCTTGACCTCGTACTTGTCGCCGTCAAGTCCCATGACATCAATCGCACGAGGCGGAAAGGCCTTGAACATGCACGCCGCCACCTCGGGCGTAGCGCTGCGGGCGGCGAGCATCATCGTTTGCGCGGCGATACCAGCGTCTGCCTCGGTGATTGGCGCGGCAGGCTTGCCCGGAGCGGGACGCTCGGCAAGGATCGCGATATAGCCGGTCGGGCGCTCGCCCTCGACAGGACCCGACCAATCCTTGAGCGCACCAGCCCATGTGAGCTTTTCAAATAAGCTCGAACACTCCTCGGCGTCGCTCACCACATGAAAGCGTAGGCGCTGAGCATTAGCGCCGCAGGGAGCCAGGTGCGCCAGCTCTGCCAGCTCAAGCAAAAACTCGCGCGGCACGCGCATGGACTCGTCAAAGCGGCGGCATGTGCGGGCACGACGGACCAGCGCGTCAAACGATTCCAACCCGAGCTTTTCGCAACCTTGCTTTGCCATCAACTCCACGCTCGACGGCGCCGCGGGAACAGCTTCGTTCATAGAGACCCCCAATACAAGGCAATTGTTCTTAGGAAAATCTAACCTAAAACGCAGGCAATAACGAACAAAGCCGCAATGTTCTACACCTGTTGAATAGAAAAACGCGACATGGGGAACAACGAGAACAAATCGGGACCTTTGGGTTACACTTCGCCCTCCCCGACCCATACGCTGGTGCCTTTAGGCGATACTTGTTGTAGCAACTGCGGCATACGCCGCAAAAACAACAATGACGGCTTACGCCACGCGGAAAGGAGACCTCATGGGCATCTTTAAGAACGACGACCAGCAGTCGAATCTGTTTGGATTTGACGAGAAAAGCATGGCAGGCAAGGCGATCAAAGCTGTGCGCTGGATCTACGCCGTCACGGGCGTCATCGCGCTGCTTGCCGGCATCGCGTTGCTGTTTGCGCCCGCCAAGTCCCTCGTCTTCCTGACGACCGTCCTGGGTTTCTACTTTATAATCACGGCAGCCATTAGGCTGTTCACCGCCATTTTTGAGCCGCTGCTGCCCGCCGGCTGGCGCGTCACGAGCATCATCTCCAACCTGCTCATCATTCTGGGCGGCGTCATAATCCTGCGCAACCAGGCCTTCTCGACCGCGACGCTCACCACGCTTGTAGTGGTCGTGGCCGGCTTTGGCTGGATCGTCGAAGGTGTCATGTCCATTCTGGAATCCGAACTTTCCGCCAACCGCGCCCTCGCCATCCTGAGCGGCGCACTCTCCATCATCGCCGGCATGTTCGTGTTCATCTATCCGCTGTGGTCGGCCAAGATGCTCGTCATCTTTAGCGGCGCCGCGCTCCTGGTGTTTGGCGTGACGCTGATTGTTCGCGCTATTCAATTTGGCAAACTGGTGCGCTAGATGCCACGAACGCTGTTTATTGATGCCGACGCATGCCCGGTCACGCGTGAGTCGATCGACTGCGCGCGGCGGGCGGGCGTCGCCGTCGTTATCGCCGGCAACAGCACGCAAAATCTGGAACGCCACATTCGCCGCGACGATCCGCGCGATGCCGAGCACGCGCGACGCGGCTTTTGGGTCACGACACTCGACGTGAGCGTGGGCGCCGATAGCGCCGACTTCGCCATTGTCGAGCGCCTGCAGACAGGCGATGTGGTCGTGACGCAGGACATTGGCCTGGCGAGCATGGCGCTCGGCCGCGATGCTGCCGCCATCGGCGTGCGCGGGCGCATCTACGACAAAGCCACCATCGACATGCAGCTGTTTATTCGCCACGAGGAAAAGAAGGTGCGCCGTGCTGGCGGTCGCACCCGCGGGCCGGCAGCCTTCACCAGCGAAGACCGCGCCCGCTTTAAGCGCAACCTCACCGAGCTGTTACGCTAACCAAGGCAGATTTTTGGGGCATGCCTTAAAATCTACCTTTTTGTTTTGGGCGGTGTGAGCGCTCAGGATCCATGGCTCAACAAAAAACGGGCTTCAAAATGCCATGCGCCTCCGCATTGTGCAGGCGCCGTGCATGGCTATTTTGAAGCCCGTTTTGTTAGGCCTACTTAGAGGCCAAAGGCAGATAGGACGAGGCCCCAGCCAGCGCCTATGACGTACATCATGACCAGGAATACGGCGTTTTCGCGGGCGCTGCGGTTGGTGCGGAACAGCACCAGATAACCCACGCCGGCGGAAATGAGCGTGCCGGCGAGCATCGGCGCCAGTTGCAGTGCGCCTTCCAGATACAGCTGCGTAATGACCACACTCGCCGAGCAGTTGGGGATCAGGCCGACAAGCGCCGAACCCAGGACGGCGAGCGTCTCGTTGCCACGCAGGAACTGCTCGATTGCGGACTCGCCGAAGGTCTCGAGCACGGCGACCAGAATCAGCGTCACCAGGAAAATGAATACCGAGACCTGCACGGTGTGAGAGATCGCGCTACGGATAATCGACAGGACGGGCGCACCTTCGTGTGAGTGGGAGTGACCGTGATCATGATGGTGTTCATGCTCGCCTTCATGACCGTGATCGTGGCCATGTCCGTGATCGTGCTCGTCCTCGTCTTCATCGCAGCCGCAATGGTCGCGCTCACACAGTTCATGGATGTGGTCGGCACTCACGCCCGCCTCGGCCACCTCGTCGATGATGTCACCGCCGCTGTGGTCGTCATGCGCGCAGTTAACGTGCGCCGGATTGACAGTGGTCCCCAACACGGTACGACGAATCGCCGCATGCGCACGGGCGTTGCGACGCAGACCGCGAATGGCGGCATCCACGATAAAGCCCGTGGTCAGCGCAATCAACGCTTTCGAAGCCAGAAGCATCGCCATAGTCTGCACGGGAACCTGCTCGGCAAGTAGCAGCGGCAGCATCTCGTCGGAAGTCGAGAGAAACACAGCCACCAGGGTGCCCAGCGTCACGACGCGACCGGCGTACAACGTTGCCGCCATGGCCGAAAAGCCGCACTGCGGCACCATGCCCAACAACGAGCCAACCACGGGACCAGCGGAGCCGGCACGCTTGATGGCGCCGTTAACGCGGTCGCCCGCAACATGCTCAAGCGTCTCGAGGGTCAGATATGTCACCAATAAGAACGGCACCAGCGAGAGCGTGTCCTTGCCGGCGTCGAGCAGAATATCAATCAGCAAATCCATGACGGATGGAACCTTTCGTGTCTTTCGGCAGCATTGTAAAAGTCCTAGCGGTCAACTAGGGTATTGTAGTTGTCCTAGGCGCGATGCCAATAGTTGCCCATGGTAAACTATCATCTCGCCACATCTCAATGACCCCGAGCCGTGCGACACGGCCCGTCCAAGGAGCAGTTATATGAACGTTTCACAAGCACTCGAATACGAGCGCCAGCCGTTTATCCCCATGTTCATCTATGGCGATCACGGTGCCATGGAATCCGAGCGCCAGAAAGGCGAAGAGGCCCTCAAGGTGCTCGAGACCGAGTACTTTACCGCCGAGGGCGACCCCGGCTTCGACTTTGCCACCGTGCGCGACCTGGCCGACCGCAACCGCGACCTATGCGACCAGATTGGCGAGGCGCGCCTGCGCAACGTGACGCCCGCGACGCTTTCGCGTGGCCTGTCCGACGCTGACACCTGCGCCGCCATCGGCAAGATGCAAAAGCGCACCGCCGCATCCGTCATGCGCGAGATTCGCGGCGACCGCGACGCGCTCGGTGTCGCCTACGCCCGCAAGCCCATCCAGGGCACGGTGCTCGGTATCGACATCGAGACCACCGGCCGCGCACCCGAGCGCGGCTACATCATCAACGTGGGCTGGGAGATCATGGAGCTCACCAGCGACGCCATCCCGCACGACGCCGAGGCACACTACTGCGGCCTGCCCGATATCTACCGCGGCGAGGATGTGCCGCTGTCGAATATCCACCACATCACCTGGGACGACATCGACGG
>CABUSE010000110.1 GCA_902494135.1 uncultured Collinsella sp.
ATTCCTAACGATAAGCTGCTCGACATCGCCGAGAAGAAGACCACCATGCTCGAGGCCTTCGCGATTGCCGATGGTGTCCTTTCCCAGGGCACCCAGGGCATCACCGACCTCATCACCGTCCCCGGTATCATCAACCTGGACTTCGCCGATGTTAAGACCATCATGAAGCAGGCCGGTACCGCCATGATGGGTATCGGTACCTCTTCTGGGGATACCCGTGCCGTCGATGCTGCCCAGCAGGCCATCTCCAGCCCGCTGCTCGAGAGCTCCATCGATGGTGCCACGCGCGTGCTGCTCTCCATCGCCGGTTCCAAGGACCTGGGCATCCAAGAGATCAGCGACGCCGCCGACGTTGTCGCCAATGCCGTCGATCCCGAGGCCAACATCATCTTCGGTACCGTTGTCGACGAGTCCCTGGGCGACCAGGTGCGTATCACCGTCATCGCTACGGGCTTCTCCGACTCCAACGTCAACCGCCAGGACGAGCTCTTTGCTGCTCAGCAGTCTCAGAGCAAGGCCGCTGCCTCCGCTGAGCCGCAACGCACCGCTCCGGCCACCAGTCCGGCTCAGGCCGCTCCGACCCGCAACGTTGGTGGCACCGAGCTTCCTAACTTCGGCAACGATCAGTTCGAGCTTCCCGACTTCCTGAAGCGCGGTAGCTTCTAAGTCGTTCTTTGCATTGTTGTGCACAGGGGCGTGTCCGTATGGACGCGCCCTTTTTATTTCGACTTTGTAAACTAGAACCTCCAATCTCTTTACGTTCCCTTTACGATTGCCTCCAGCGCAGCAGGTATCCTTTTAGAGAAGTATGACAGCCGTATAAACGCGGGCTGTAGCGGCGATGCCGCGGTACTTGTGTTATTAGGAGGCTTTAGTATGGCAGCACGTGCGGACAACGTTTCGCGTGTCGACCATGATGGAGTTACGTTGGTGGAGGGCGCGACATCCGATGTTCGCTTTGCCTTCACCGAGCGCGCCGGTGGCGTTTCCGAAGATGCGTACTCCTCACTCAACTTGGGCTCGCATGTTGGCGATGACCCCTTTGCTGTTCAAGAAAATCGTCGTCGTGCGCTCGAAGCTATGGGTGCCGCCGAGTGCGAGCACAACCTGCTCGTTCCCAATCAGGTCCATGGTGATCATATCGTTGCGGTGACCTCGAACGGCGCCGATGACCTTGAGGACGTTCGCGAGCAGATTGCCGAGGGCTGTGATGCCATCGTCTGCACGGCGCATAACGTGCCCGTGCTGCTCTGCTTTGCCGACTGCGTTCCCGTGGTGCTGGTGGCCCCTGGCGGATTTGCCGTGGTGCACTCCGGTTGGAAGGGCACGATTGCACGTATTTCTGCCAAGGCGTGCCAGGCGCTTTGCGATGCTGCCGGCTGCGATGCGAGCAACGTTTCCGCCTATATCGGCCCCCATATCTTGGGTGACGAATATGAGGTATCCCAGGAACTCATGGATCGCTTTGCCGCCGAGTTCTCTTGCATCGATGCGAGTGCCTCTCGCATGCTCGATCTTTCCGCTGCCATTCGCGAGGCGCTGGTAGATGTCGGTGTCGACGCGGATAATATCGTGGATACCCAGCTTTCGACTGTGCGTCAGAACGACCGCTTTTATTCCTACCGTAACGAGGACGGCACCTGTGGGCGCCATGCTGCGATCGGCGTGATGCTATGAGAAAGATCGTATCGGTCCTGAGCGCCGCTGTGCTTACGCTTACGCTGTGCGCCTGTTCTTCGGGATCTTCTACCTCTTCCATTACCGTCGCCGGCTCCACGACCTGCCTTCCTATCGCCGAGATTGCGGCCGAGGGCTTTAAGGAGGAGACCGGCATCGACGTGCTCGTTTCCGGTTTGGGTTCTTCCGCTGGCATCGAGGCCGTCAGCGCCGGCACAGCCGATATCGCCAGCTCCTCCCGTGGACTCAATGCCGACGAACAGGATCTGGGCCTGACTCCCATCGTCATTGCCCACGACGGTATCGCGGTCATCGTGAACGACGATAACCCGGTCGATAACCTCTCGACCGAGCAGCTCCGCGATATTTACGCCGGCAAGATCACCAACTGGAAAGAAGTCGGTGGCGAGGACCTGAGGATCCAGGTCATCAATCGAGATGAGGCGTCCGGCACGCGTGAGGCCTTCCGCACCATCGTGATGGACGGCACCCCGTTCGATCGCCGCTCGGCCGTTCTTTCGGGCACGGGCCAGGTGCGCGACGTGGTATCTCGTTCGCGCGGTGCCATTGGCTACATTTCGCTGGGCTTCGTCGATAGCCTCAACGCCAAGACCTCGGTCAAGGCCGTCTCGGTCAATCATGTTGAGGCGTCCGAGAAGACGGTCGCGAGCGGCGGCTATCCCATCTCACGCGACCTTTACTTCTTTGTGAAGGGTGCGCCTTCGCAGCAGGCGCAGGATTACATCGACTATGTGACGTCCGAAAAGATGGACAAGCAGATTCGCGAGGCGGGCTTTATTCCCGTCACCAACGACGAGAAGGGGAGTGAGTAGCATGGAAGCACAGGAAAACTCCCAGACTGAGCAGAATGTTCAGACGCCCAAGAAGCGCGAGCTGGCGCTCGTATCGCACAGTACCTATATCAAGGAGAAGGCGCTGCAGTGGATCTTCTTTGCCTGCGCGTTCTTGGCGGTCGTTACCGTCATCCTGATTTTTGTCTTTACCACGTACTCGGCGCTGCCCGTCTTTACCGACATCGGTCTGGCGGACTTCTTTAGCTTTACGTGGGCGCCTTCCGAGGGCCACTACGGCATCTTGTCGCTGCTTGCCGGCTCGGGTCTGGTGACCGTCGGTGCGCTCGCCATGGGCGTGCCGCTGGGCGTGGGTACGGCCGTTTACCTGGTCGAGATTGCCAGCAAGCGCGTGCGCAAGCTCATCAGCCCCGCCGTTGACCTGCTGGCGGGCATACCCTCCATCATCTACGGCTTCTTTGGCATGATCATCATCCGCCCGTTTATCGCACAACTGACCGGCGGCCTTGGTTTTGGTGCGCTGACGGCGTGGTTTGTGCTCGCCATCATGATCGTCCCTACCATCACCACGCTCACCATCGATGCTCTCAATTCCATTCCCATGGGCATTCGCGAGGCATCGTATGCCATGGGCGCCACCAAGTGGCAGACCATCTATAAGGTCGTGCTACCTGCCGCGAAGCTGGGTATCGTTGATGCCATCGTGCTGGGTATGGGCCGTGCCATCGGCGAGACCATGGCCGTGCTCATGGTCGTAGGTAACGCCCCGGTTATTCCCGACAGCATTGCGAGCCCCATCTCGACGCTCACGAGCCAGATTGCGCTCGACATGAGCTATTCCTCGGGTCTGCACCGCTCGGCGCTGTTCGGCATGGGTGTGGTCCTGTTTATCATCTCCGCCACGCTGGTGGGCATCGTCCGTCTGATTTCCAAGAAGAAGAGGGGGTAGGCTATGTCCGATTCCGTTGACACGACGGTCGATACGACCTCGTCGCGCGAGCGCATCAAGCGTGCCCTTTCCCACGGCAAGAAGGGCCGCATCAACAAGGACCTGTCCAACAAGATCATGCTTGGCGTGTTCCGTGCCGCTGCCTACATCACCACGCTGGTGCTGGTCGCTATCATCGCCTACGTGGTCATCAACGGCCTGCCACACATCTCGCTCGACTTTATCTTCGGTTGGCCCCAGGGCGTCAACGCCGAGGGCGGTATTTGGCCCACGATCGTCTCGACCGTCTATGTGACGGCGCTCGCCATGCTTATCTGCACGCCGATCGCTGTGCTGGCAGCCGTCTATCTGGCCGAGTACGCCAAGCAGGGCAAGGTCGTCGAGCTCATTCGCTACGCTGCTGACGCTTTGGCCTCGGTGCCCTCCATCGTTATGGGTCTGTTTGGCTACGCCTTGTTTGTCGAGGCCATGGGCTTGGGCCTTTCGATGGTCTCTGCCGCCCTGGCACTCGCGCTCTTGATGCTTCCCATCGTCATGCGCACCACCGAAGAGGCCATTCGCGCCGTTCCGCGCTATATCCGTTGGGGCGCGTACGGCCTGGGCGCCACCAAGTGGCAGGTTGTCTCCAAGATCGTGCTTCCTTCTGCCTTTGGCCGTATTGCCACGGGCATCGTCCTCGCCATCGGCCGTGCCATTGGCGAGACCGCGGTGGTGCTCTACACCATGGGGCAGGCCATCAATCTACCTATTTCGCCGCTCGATTCCGGCCGCCCCATGACGGTTCACCTGTACCTGCTTGCCAACGACGGCATCAACATGAACGCAGCCTACGGCACCGCGCTCTTGCTGATGGTGATCATTTTGGCCTTCAACCTGTTTGCGCGCTTCCTGTCGCGCAAGCGTCGCTAGTTAAGGAGTCCCATGTCCGTTTATCAGTCCGCTCCCACGCTGGAGCAAGCGGCCATTACGGCCAAGGATTTCAACTTTTGGTACGGTGACTTTCATGCGCTGACGGGGCTCGACCTCAACATCGCCAAAAACGCCATCACCTCGTTTATTGGCCCTTCGGGCTGCGGTAAATCGACGTTTTTGCGCTGCATCAACCGCATGAACGACCTGATCGAGGGCACGCGCATCGAGGGCACCATGACGCTCGACGGCAACGATATCTATGCCGAGGG
>CABUSE010000111.1 GCA_902494135.1 uncultured Collinsella sp.
ACAGAGCCCGAAACTCTCATGGAGCCAGTGACAGGAATCGAACCTGCAACCCACTGATTACAAATCAGTTGCGCTACCGTTGCGCCACACTGGCACACTTGGCGCTTTCGCGCGAAGCCTGTTAAGGATAATGGAATTGCGGACGAGGCGCAACAGGCCGCACGGCGTTATACAAATATGCAAAATCCAGCAACAACAGGTACCAGGCCCGTTCATTTCTGTCAGTTCGCCCTCAATCTTAAAACTATTCGCCAGAACGAATAGTTTTAATTACAATGAAATAGATAAAACTATTCGTTCTGGCGAAGGGTTTCGCAATGTTGACCACGAAGGAAGCTGCAGAGCTACTCGACATCACCCCGCGCAGGGTGCAGGAGCTCATAAAAAACGGAGCACTTGAGGCCCGCAAGGCTTCTGGTGTATGGCTCATCGACAAAGACAGCGTCGACACGCGACTCCGCTCCGTGACCAAAACGGGGGGACGTCCCCGCCGCGGCCACGGTAAGAGCGAGATCGCGTTCACCCTCATGAACCGCACGTACGAAGTCGCTCAGCTGGTCTACAGCACATCGCGAAAAGACTTTACCCACATCGGTGCCGACATCGATTACGCCCACGCCCCTATTGGAGTATTTGGCCCTAATAGCCCCATATCGCTAGACTCCTTCCGCATCTGGTGGCGCGGCCGCGGTATCCCGCTCGCACGCATTGGGCTAGCCTCCCTGCTTGCAGAAGCCGCAGTCGATGTTCCCGATGAACTCGTCCAGCGAAATCTCGGCCTCTCCTTATCCGACCAGTATTGGATTAGGCCCCAAGGTTCCGGTCTCACCTGGGAGGATATCAACTTCTTCAATAACGCCTTTGATGACGTCTCGCTGTCCATTGCACCCTTTGCCCCAGAGGGAAAAGCGGCTGCCGCAAAGCCCGATAACACCTCGGACGGCAATCTTCAAAAGTACTGGACATGCGAGGATGACCGTCGAATCCTCCACAAGGCAGGTGCACATCTAAACCAGGAACCTTATAACGAGCTGGTGGCGACTGCACTTCACCGTCGCATCCTAAACGCTTGCGATTATGTGCCTTACTCGCTCGAGGGCACGGGCACTTCCGCCCTGAGCATATGCGATGTCTTCTTAACTGATGAAGAAGAGTATGTCCCTGCGTTCTATGTAAACCAGCACGCAAACGCAGATGAACGGCTAACCGACTACGAGCGATACGTAGCAAACTGCGAGGAACTCGGGGTGACAGGCGTCAAGGATGCCCTTGACCGCATGATCGTGTGCGACGACATCATCGCCAACTACGATCGTCATTGGCGTAACTTTGGCCTCGTGCGAAACGTCAACTCACTAGTCTGCAGACCAGCCCCCATCTTCGATTCAGGCTCATCACTCTGGTGCAACATATCACTAGAGGAGCTTAGGGCGGGAGAGCACAGTTTTACCAGCGCGCAGTTTCATTCAAGCCCCGCCAAACAAATGCTGCTCGTCGAGGACATGGGCTGGTTCGATGGAGACAAACTCAAAGGCTTTGTCGACGAGGCAATCGAGATTCTGTCTAAAAACGATGCTCTAGCAGCGAGACTACCTTATCTAAAAGAGGCGCTAACGTGGCGCCTCGAAAGAATGATCGACATCGCTGAATGGAGTTAGCAAGGCAGCATTGCCCCGCCAACTCCCCTACCGTCCGCGCAACGCCTTGAGCTTGGCCAGGGTATCGGGGCTCAGGCGGCTGCCCAGAGTCATCTTGATCTGCGGAGCTTCCTCTGCCTCGTGAACGTCGTTATCGATCTGTTTGATCTCGTCCACCAGCATACGGCTCGAGATGCGCGTGACGCCCTTGCCCATGACGACGGCCTGTATTGTGCCGTCACTCGATACCACGGAGCACGCGCGGCCTTCCTCGCGTGCCTCGATGCAGAGCTTTTGCACCACGGTATCAGCCGATACGCCCGTCGGCGAAAACTCGATACGCACGCCGCGAGCAGGCAGGTTGGGGCGCTCGCTGGAGATATTGCCCGCGCCGTCAAACACGATTACGGCCTCGTACCGACCTTGGGCAAACGCGGCAACGTCGTTGATGAGGGCGGTGCGTGCCATATCGTGAACGTCGCTGGAATACGGATCGTCGGAATGGTCGTACACGAGCTTTTCGTAGCGCGGCGTGCAGTGGATCACGTTGTAACCGTCGACCACCAGCAGCTCGGGCTTGTTGGAGTGCACCGTCGAGACTGGGTCGGCGATAGCCTGCGCAAACGCATTGCCGCCCACGCCATAGGTCGCGGCCGAAACAATCGGCTTGGCCGAGCCCTCGCCAAAGCGCTTGGCCTTGGACTTGGCACGGTTCTTTTTGGACATGCGCTACTCCTCCCCCATCAGCTCGCCGGCGTTGCGGCGCAGCCACTCAAAGCACAGCGCCGTGGTCGCCTGGGCAACATTGAGGCTCTCGGTCATACCGCGCTGGGGAAGCTTGGTCAAAAAGTCGCATTTCTCGAGCACCAGACGCGAGATGCCGTCGCCCTCGGAGCCCATGACGAGCGCCACGCGGCCCTCGAAAGGAGCATCCCAGCAACTGCCTTCGGCGTGCTCGGAAGCACCGCCCACCCAAAAACCAGCGGCCTTAAAATCGTCGAGCGCACGGGCGATATTGGGAACCTGCGCGATAGGCAGATGCATGACGGCACCGGCTGAGGTCTTATAGCTGCCCACGGTCACGCCGGCGGCACGCTTATTGGCAATGACGACGCCCGCCGCGCCCACAACCTCGGCGGAGCGCACGATGGCGCCAAAGTTGCCGTCGTCAGTCACGTGGTCGAGCACCACGACAAGTGCCGGGCCCTCGCCTGCGCGGTCGAGAATATCGGCGGCATCGGCATAGGGGAAGTTGCCAACCTCGAGCGCGATGCCCTGGTGAGCGCCGTGGCTCGACAGTGCGTCGAGCTGCGCGCGCGGCACATACTTAATGCGGACACCCACGGCGTTGAGGTCGTCGACCAGGCGCGACAAGGCGGCATCGCGCTCCCCGCCCTCGGCAATGAGCGCGCACTTGATGGGAAAACCAGTGCGCAGCGCCTCGGCGGCTGCACGACGACCTTCGATAAACTCGCCCTTGGGAGCCTGGACAGCGTCGCGGTTGCGATCGCGCTGCGGACGTGCGGCCTGGGTGCGATCGCGCTGGCCCTTGGGAGCGGCAGCGCGGTCGTTGCGGCGAATCGGACGCGAGCCAGAAGCAGCCTGCTTGCCGCCACGAGGCGCACGCTTGCGATTGTCGGCCATAAAGCGACCTCCTAAATACAACTATCAAACGAAACAAAATAAACGACCGCCCATGAATATTAATTCGGGCGGTCGGTACGGGTTTTCCAAGTGCCCGAGATTGCCGTGAAAGAGGAGCGACGCGTACTTGAGTACGCGAGCGACGGTTTGAACGGCAAGGTCGGGTGCTTGGGAAACCCGCGGGGATTAGAGAGATTTGATACGAGTGCCGGCGGCGGTATCTTCAATCGTCAGGCCCAGGTCCTTGAGCTGGTCGCGGATGGCGTCGGCCAGATCCCAGTTCTTGGCGGCACGGGCCTCGGCGCGGGCCTCGAGAATCTTGGCAGCAGCCTCGTCCACGTCGTCGCCCGTGTAGGCGACCAGGCCGGCGGCAACGCCCAGCAGGCCCAGCGGCAGCTCGACCTTGGGCTCGGGAAGCTCGACGCCAAACGTATCGAGCAGCTCGACCAGCGTATCGGCGGCGGCCAGGGCAGCGGCCTTGTCGGCAGCATCGCCCGCCTGCTCCAGGTACTGGTTGCACTCGGTCACAAAGCCAAAGACAGCACCCATGGCACCGGCGGTGTTAAAGTCGTCATCCATGCACTCCTTAAAGGTGGTGCGGGTCTCGGCGGCCTTGGCGGCAAACGCCTCGGCAGCCGCTTCGTCGGCATCGGCCGTCGCGTGGTTCGCGGCCCAACGCAGGTTCTCGACCGTACCGGCGATACGCGTGAGCGAGTTCTCGGCACCCTCCAGGCGCTCCCAAGAAAAGTCGAGCGGCGAGCGATAGCTCGTCTGCAGTATCAGCAGGCGCAGGGCGGCAGCGGAGTGCTGCTCGAGGACCTCGGCCAGCGTAAAGAAGTTGCCGAGCGACTTGGACATCTTCTCGCCGTCTACCAGCAGCATGCCCGTGTGCATCCAGGTGTTGGAGAAGCCCTGGTGCCAGGCGCAGGTGGCCTGGGCGCACTCGTTCTCGTGATGCGGGAAGGCAAGGTCGGAGCCGCCGCCGTGGATGTCGATCGGAGTACCCAGGTAGCGATGCACCATGGCGGCGCACTCGGTGTGCCAACCGGGACGGCCCTCGCCCCAGGGGCTCGGCCAGCTGGGCTCGCCGGGCTTGGCGGCCTTCCACAGGGCAAAGTCGAGCGGGTCGTTCTTGTCCTCGTTCTCCTCGATGCGCGCGCCAACCATAAGGTCGTCGATGTTGCGGCCCGAGACCTGACCATAGTTGGGATCGCTGCGCACGGCAAAGTACACATCGCCGTTATCGGCTGCGTAAGCGTGGCCCTGCTCGATAAGCGT
>CABUSE010000112.1 GCA_902494135.1 uncultured Collinsella sp.
ACCGTGCAATATCAGGTTAAATAGCAAAAATCAGCACATACATGCCCTAGAAACATGCAGCAATGTCGTGCTAAAACCCAACGACCTCAAAATGACTCTGTTGAGGCAATTCGCCCCATGCGGACAGAGACGATTGTTATCGTCGTCGGGAAATTGCGCGCTGGCGTCGGATGGCATTGTCTGCAGTGGTGATGATCGTTACGAACTGCATCTGCCTCTCCTTTCACCTATCGCCGGGCGCAATTCTAATATCGTAAACGGTACCTTTTCCTCGGTAAGCGGTTGTTTTTCCGTCTCCGTTTTCGATGGTCGCTATATTACGCTAAAGTGCCCGCAGCACAAGCGACAAATTCAAATTTCTGAAAAGTTTTTTCATTACTTTGTGAAGCGTGGTGCAAATACGCACCATTCCTGCGAAAATACGCTCGACTACTAGTTGATGGTTATAACGTCTGAAACAATCTCGAAACGAAAGGCGCATTTTTATGCAAACTTACGAATCGGACGCCAACATCGGCAACATTAAGATTCTCGCCGTCGATATGGACAAGACGCTGCTGACCGACGAGCGTGTGCTGCCCCAGGGTCTTGATGAGCGCCTGGACAAGCTCGCCGACGCCGGCATCGTATTCTGCCCCGCCAGCGGACGTCCCGCCCCCAAGCTCGAGGAGATGTTCGAGGGCATCAAGAACCGCCTCGCCTTTTGTCCCGACAACGGAGCTTGCGTGATCTATCGCGGCGGCTATATCTATAAGAGCAATATTGACGTGGAGCTGTATCAGCAGGTCTTGAACCGTGCCTCGGAGGATCCTCGCGCTGTCCCCGTCCTGTGCTGCTTCGACGAGTTCTACGTGCTTGCCCGCGACCATCAATACCACGACGAGATCAGCGTCTACTACAACACAATCAACTACGTCGACAGCTTTGAGGGCATTGATTTCGAGTCCAACAAGATTTCGGTCTTCTTCCCCGGCTACGACGCCGAGCCCGCTTTCCGCGAGACCTATAGCCCCGAGTTCTCGGACAAGCTCTACGTCACCAACGCTGGGCGCGAGTGGATCGACTTTATGAACCTGGGCGTCGACAAGGGCGCCGGCATCGCTCACCTGTGCGAGCACCTGGGCATCGATATTGCCGACGCCGCCGCCGTGGGCGACACCTACAACGACATCCCCATGCTCGAGCGCGTCGGTCACAGCTTTATCGTGGACAACGCCGAGGAGCACATGAACGCGCACGCCAAGTGGCGCATTCCGAGCAACAACGACGGGGGCGTACTGACGCTCATCGACGCCATCTTGGCGGCTCGGTAGCCGTCCCATCGGGCCTGGCCGGGCGGCACGGGTTAACTTTTCGCTCGGTCAGGTCCTGCGCAAGACGAAAGCCACATTAAGTGGCTTTCTTTGCGTGCGGAATCTACGAAAAGTTAACCCGTGCCGCCCGGCCAGGCCCTAGGTTTACTTGCTTGCCGCCTAGATGGCGTCTTGGCATCTAGATACTTGGCTGATAGTTTGGAATGAAGGGGGCTCCTTGTTGGCAAGGAGCCCCCTTCTGTTTTGGTTACTTTGGGGTTGTTGGTATGTCTTTACTTGGCATCGGCCCAGGTTATGCCGGTGCTGGCTTCGGCGATTAGGGGAACGCGGAGGTCCACTACGTGCTCCATGACGTCGCGGACCATGGTGGTTAGGCGCTCGACTTCGTCGATGGGGCACTCAAAGTCCAGTTCGTCGTGCACTTGCAGGATCATGTGGGCGGCAAAGCCTTCTTCTTCCAGGCGACGACTTACGCGGGCCATGGCGATCTTGATGATGTCTGCTGCGGTGCCCTGCATGGGATGGTTCATGGCCGTGCGCTCGCCAAAGCCGCGGAGTTGCGGGTTTTTGGCCTTGAGCTCGGGAATATGGCGTCTGCGGCCATACATGGTCTCGGCGTAGCCCGTCTGCTTGGCGCGCGCCACCACGTTGTCGAGGAACGTACGCACGCCCGGGTAGGCCTCGTAGTAGCGGTCGATCATGTCGCGCGCCTCGGCCATCGAGATATGCAGCGACTGCGACAGGCCGTAGGCCTGCTGGCCATACACGATGCCAAAGTTCACGGCCTTGGCGCGACTGCGCAGGTCGGGCGTTACCTCGGACACCGGCACACCAAACACGCGCGCCGCCGTCTCGGCATGGAAGTCCTCGCCCTCGTTAAAGGCGCGCACCAAGTGCTCGTCACCCGAGAGATGTGCCAGCAGACGCAGCTCGATCTGCGAGTAGTCCACCGCCAAAAAGACGCTTCCCTCGCCTGCCGAAAACGCCGTCTTGACGGTACGCCCCAGCTCCGAGCGCGTCGGAATGTTTTGCAGATTAGGGTCGCTCGAAGACAGACGCCCCGTCGCGGTGATGGTCTGGTTGTACGTGGTGTGCACACGACCGTCACCGCGGCGCAGCGGGCCCAACGTGTCCAGATAGGTTGACTTGATCTTGGACTTCTCGCGCCAGTCTAAGATCAAACGAACAATCTCGTGGTCACGGGCAAGATCACTCAGTACCTTGGCATTGGTCGAATAGTAACCGCGCTTGGTCTTTTTGAGACCCTTGGTCGGAAGGCCCATCACATCAAAGAGCACATGCGAAAGTTGCATGGGGCTGCCGATGTTAAAGGTCTCGTCACCGGCAAGGTCGCGAATGCTTCGTTCGACCTCGGTGATCTGGGTCGCCAGACCCTCGGACAGACTGTGCAGGCGGTCGGGGTCCACGAGCATGCCCGCGCGCTCCATCTTGGCAAGTACCGGAACGAGCGGCATCTCGATGCCATCGAACACGTTGGCGGCGTTCTCACGGGCCATGCACTCGCGCAACGGCGCCACGAGCGCCAGCGTCAGAGCCGCAGTACGGGCGGCAGGCGCCGGAGCGTCCTCACCAGCACCCTCTGCACCGCGCGCCGCAGGCAACGCCATCTGCAGATAGGTATCGGCCAGATATGCCTCATCGAACTCGGAGCGATCGGAATCCAGCAGATAGGCAGCGACCACGGTATCGAAGATACGCGTGGAATCGGCAGCGAGCGGATCCATGAGCTCGGGCTCAGAAGAATCGATGGGCGAAAGCTCGTGCAGCAGCGCTTTCGTATCCGGGCTCGCCACGCGGCCCTCCATAAACAGGCGCGCAAGCACGCCGGCGATCACACCGTGAGCGAAGTTGAAGCCCTCAACCTCAGCCGCCGCACAGCTGTCGCCCTCCTCGAGCGCGAACAGGCCCTTGGACGTCGCCAACCACAGCGTGCGCGTCAGCCCAAAGAGCGCGCCCTCTTCCTTGTCGTCGTCCACCACGGCGGCGACCCACTCGCCGGCATCAATCGCGCGGGAGACCTCAGCCGCAACGGCACCAAGCGCGTCGGCATCGCCGGCGGCTGCGCGAACCATAGCAGGTATCTCAAACACACTGGAGGCAGCAGTCCCGCCCTCGCCGCCGATCAGCGCCAAGAAACGGTTCTGCATGGCGGTGATACCAAGCGTACCCAGCGCCGCGGACACTTCGTCGGCAGAAAACGCCGGGAAGGACGTCGCCTCAAAGTCGAGCTCGACGGGCGCATCGGTGCGAATTGTCGCAACCTTGCGGCTCAGTAGTGCGTCATCGATGTGTGCACGCAGGTTCTCGCCCATCTTGCCCTTGACCTCATCGGCATGCGCGATGACTTCGTCCAGGCTACCGTACTTCGCAATGAGCGCACTCGCCTTTTTGGGACCGATGCCCGGTACACCGGGGATGTTGTCGGACGTATCGCCCTTTAGACCGTAAAAATCGGGCACGAGCGCCGGCGTAATGCCGTGATACAGGTCGTCCACGCTCTCGGGCGTCATAATCGCCACGTCGGACAGGCCCTTGCGGGTCGAGACCACGTTGACGTGCTCGGTCACGAGTTGATACATGTCGCGGTCGCCGGTCACCAGTAGCATGTCGCAGCCGGCCTCTTCACCCAGGCGCGCCATGGTTCCCAGGATGTCATCGCCTTCCCAGCCCTCGGACTGCAGAATCGGCACGTTGAGCGCGGCGAGCAGCTCCTTAATCATAGGGAACTGCGCATGCAGATCGGGGTCCATGGGCGGGCGTTGCGCCTTATACTGCGGCAGCATCTCCATGCGCACGCGCGGTTTACCCTTGTCAAACGCCACGACGACGCCGTCGGGGTTAAAGGCATCGATCATCTTGAGAAACATGTTCAGAAAGCCAAAGATCGCGTTGGTGGGGCGACCGTCCGGCGCGTTCATGGTCGGCGGCACGGCGTGGAAGGCGCGATGCATGAGCGAGTTGCCGTCGATAACGGCAAAGGTGCGGCGCTTGTCAGACATATTGAATACCTCGCTTTGGGCTGGGCACGGTTTGCTCACTCCAGTTTACACGCTCCCCGCCCCGCGGCCACCTCACATCAAGCTCCCCCGCCACCGTGAGCCCGCGCGTGATACGATGGCTCACGGTACATCAACCAGCACGATCGATCCGAAAGGAGCCTGCGTCATGGAGCGTCCCTGCGCATGGAAAAAGTACACGCCACAGCAAATCGAGGAGC
>CABUSE010000113.1 GCA_902494135.1 uncultured Collinsella sp.
ACCGTCATCTGCAAAAAGGCGCGACGACCCTCGGGAACCTGAGCCAGGCCCTTACCAACCAGCTTATCAGCGGGCGTATGGGTAATGTCCTCGCCCATAAACTTGATGGAGCCGGTCTTGGAGCGCAGCAGGCCCGAGACGGTCTTGAGCGTTGTGGACTTGCCGGCACCGTTGGCACCAATCAAGGCCACGATCTCACCCTCGTTAACGTTAAAGGAGATGTCCTTGATGGCGTGAATAGCGCCGTACCAGACGTTGATGTTGTAGACGGAAAGCATCGGCTCTGCCATTTAGTTCTCCCCCTTATCCTGCTTACCCAGATACGCCTCGATAACGGCGTCGTTGTTCTGGATTTCCTCTGCCGTGCCCTTGGCGATGACCTTACCAAAGTTAAGCACGCAGATGCCCTCGCAGATGTTCATAACGAGCGACATATCATGCTCGATAAGCATGATGGCGATGCCGAAGGTGTCGCGAATCTTGACGATGTTCGCCATGAGCTCTGCGGTCTCGGACGGGTTCATGCCGGCGGCAGGTTCGTCGAGCAACAGCAGCTTGGGGTTGGTGGCAAGCGCGCGGACGATTTCCAGACGACGCTGAGCGCCGTAAGGAAGCGAGCCGGCCTGTTCATTTGCCAGGTGCTCCATGTCAAAAATGGACAGCAGCTCCATGGCGCGCTCGTGGGCGGCCTTCTCGTGCTTCCAATACGTCGGCAGGCGCAGCACGCCCTCAAAACCGGAGTAGCGCTCCTGATTGTGCAGGCCGACCTTAACGTTGTCCTCCACCGTCATGGTATTGAACAGGCGGATGTTCTGGAACGTACGGGCAATACCCATGCGGTTGACCTGGTAGACCGACTTGCCCGAAGTGTCCTCACCGTCGAGCAGGATGGTGCCGTGCGTAGGCTGGTACACCTTGGTGAGCAGGTTGAAGACCGTGGTCTTGCCGGCACCGTTGGGGCCGATGAGACCGGCGATCTCAGTCTTGCCGATGGTCAGGCTAAAGTCATCGACTGCCTTAAGGCCGCCGAATTCAATGCCCAGGTGGATGCACTCGAGCGCCGGGCGCTGGCCCAAGTCGCGGTCGGGAACGATGGCGCCAGAAGGATACGGGACCATCTTGCCCTTGTTGAACTCAAACTTACTGGGCATCGGCTGCCACCTCCTTCTTGGAAGCAAAGCGGTCCTTAATGCGTGCGAAGAACGCCTTGAGCTGTGGGTTGTTAGTAAAGACCATGACCAGAATCAACACGATGGCGTAGATGAGCATGCGGTAGTCCGAGAACTGACGGAGCAGCTCGGGGAGCACCGTGAGCAGCGCCGCGGCGATAACGGAGCCGCGCATGTTGCCCAGGCCGCCCAGGACCACGAACACCAGAATGAGGATGGACGTATTGAAGTCGAACTTAGTGGCGGAAAGCTGCGAGAAGTTACCGCCGAACAGGGCTCCGGCAGCACCGGCGAGGGCAGCGGAAACCACGAAGGCGATCATGCGGTACTGGGTGACGGAGATGCCCACAGACTCGGCAGCGATCTTGTTGTCGCGCACGGCAATAATGGCACGACCGGTACGGCTGCGAACCAGGTTGAGCACAATCACGAGCGCGACCATAACCAGGATTGCGCCGGCAAGGAAGGTCGAATAGGTCGACACGCCCGATGCGCCCTGCGCGCCCTTGATGATGGCGGCGCCGTCCTCGAGCAGGTGCAGGTCGTCGATCGTGGAGTTACCCGTGATGTTAAAGATCACATGCAGGCCGCGGGAATCGACGCCCACAATGAGGCAGGTGACGACCTCTTTGATGATCTCGCCAAAAGCCAGGGTCACAATGGCCAGATAGTCGCCGCTCAGGCGCAGGACCGGGATACCGATCAAGAAGCCCAAGATGGCAGCGGCGATAGCGCCGACCACAATGCTGATGATCAGACGCATCGGATCGGACGGAACGGTGCTCTCCAGCGCGACGGCAGTGACGATGCCCGTATAGGCACCGACGCTCATAAAGCCCGCGTGGCCCAGCGACAAGTCGCCCGCGATGCCGACGACGAGGTTAAGGGAGATGGCCATGACGATATAGGCCGTGATGGGAACCAGCTGACCGGCGATCATGCGCGGGATCATGTGGTTGGACTGCATAAAGAACACGATGGCGAACGCCACAACGCACATGGCGTACGTGACAAAGTCGTGACGCGTCTGCTTGTCTTTAAGAAACTTCATAACGCTCACCTACACCTTCTCGGGGACGTACTTGCCCAAGAGGCCGGCAGGCTTGACGAGCAGGACGATGATCAAAACACCAAAGACGATGGAGTTGGCAAGGCTCGTGGAAATGTAAGCCTGCGCCATCGCTTCGATGATGCCGATGAGAATACCGCCGACAAAGGCACCGGGGATGGAGCCGATGCCGCCGAAAACGGCAGCGTCGAAGGCCTTGATGCCAGGCATGGCGCCCGTGGTGGGCTGCAGGACCGGCGAGTAGGAGCACAGGAGCACGCCGGCGATGGCGGCAAGGGCGGAGCCGATGGCGAACGTCATCGAGATGGTGCGGTTGACGTTGATGCCCATGAGCTGAGCGGCGGCCTTGTCCTCGGACACGGCGCGCATGGCCTTGCCCATCTTGGTCTTACCTGTAAAGAACATCAGGCCGGCCATGATAACCAAGCAGGCGACGATGGTGACGAGCGAGACGGCGCTTACGTTAAACTTGGCCAAGAACTCCGGCACCGGGAAGGTGACGAGCGAAGTAAAGTTCTTGGGCGTGGCGCCCCACAGAAGCTGCGCGGCGTTCTGCAGGAAGTAAGACACGCCGATGGCCGTGATCAGAACGGCCAGCGGGCCTGCTTGGCGCAGCGGCTTATAGGCCAGACCCTCAATGAGAACACCGAGAACCGTGCAGACCACACAAGAGAGAACTACAGATGCCCAGCCCGGGAGGCCGAGATACGACGTGGCGCAGAACGAGACATAGGCACCGACCATGATGACATCGCCGTGAGCGAAGTTGAGCATCTTGGCGATACCGTAGACCATGGTGTAGCCCAACGCGATGATGGCGTAGACGCTGCCCATGGACAGGCCGTTGACCAGGTATTGGATAAAGACCGTCATGTTCCACATCCCCCTTTCGAATAGGTTTCCAGTTAATGTATGAAACAGGGACGTTACACTGTCCCTAGATACCAAGCAAGCAGGGAAGGCCAAAACCTCCCCTGCTTGGGATCAAAACCGCTCTATGTAAGGCGGCCAATTAGGCCTGTACGTACTTGCCGTCGGTGATGACGTACGCCGTGGGCTCCTTCTGGACCTGGCCCTTATCGTTCCAGGTGAGCTTGCCGGTCAGACCGTCAACGGTAATCTTGAGCATAGCCTTGGACAGCTTCTCGGCAGCCTCGGTCGGATCGGCGTCGACACCAAGACCGGCCTCCTTGACGGCCTCGGCCACCGCGTGCACGCCGTCGTAGGCGTCGGCGGCAAACTGGTCGGGGGTATCGCCGTACTTATCCTTGTAAGCGTTAACGAAGTCGGCGTTCTTCTCGTCGTCGGCGGAGAACGGGGTCATGAGCAGCAGACCCTCAGCAAGAGAGGTATCGAAGCCCTCAACGCCCAGGATGCCGTCCATGCCGTCGCAGCCCATCATCTTGACGTCGTAGCCCATGTCCTTGGCGTTCTTGAGCAGGACGGACGCCGGCGTGTAGTAGATCGGCGCAAAGATCATGGTGGCGCCGGCCTGCTTGGCCTTGGTCAGCTGGTTGGTAAAGCTCGTGGCGGAGTCGTCCTTAAAGGTCTCCTCGTCAACAATCTCGAGCTTGGACTCAGCGGCCTGGGCCTTAAAGGAATCTGCGATGCCCGAAGAATAGGCGTCGCCGGAGTTATAGAACAGCACGAACTTCTCGTCCGCATACTTCTGCGCCAGGAACTTGGCAGCGTTGACACCCTGGTTGGGGTCGGTGAAGCAAACCTGGAAGACGCAATCCTTGCCGTCGGTGACGTCCTCGGAGGACGCGGACGGGGTGATCATGAACGTCTTGGGGTCGTTACCGCACTCGGCGGCAACGGCAACCGACGCACCCGTGGTGGTCGGGCCGACAAGGGCCTGCATGCCCCAGTCGAGCAGGGTGTTGAAGGCGTTGACGGCCTTCTCGCCGTCGGCCTGGTCATCCTCGGCCTTGCTGGCAAGCGGCAGCTCCTTGGTCGAGAAATCCTTGCAGCCAAGCTCGACACCCTGGGTAACGGACTTGCCGTAGGACGCGTTGGCGCCGGTCAGCGGGCCGATGGTACCGATCTTAAACGAAGCGTCGCTCGAAGCGGAACCGCTGTCGCCGCCGTTGGAGGAGCAGCCAGCTAGAATGGACATCGCCCCCAGACCTGCTGCGCTCGCGATAACGCTCCTGCGATTCATAACAGGGTTCAATGACTTACCGGTGAGGCTCGACATGCGGCTCTCCTCTCAAATCTCGTCGGGTTTCGGTTACCCGACAGGCCATCCTTCGCCGTGTTCGGCGTTCGCAAAATA
>CABUSE010000114.1 GCA_902494135.1 uncultured Collinsella sp.
GCGATTGCCGGCGGTCTGGGCACCTACCTGCTGCTTGGCCAGCTTGTGGGCGGCGGCATGGGCATGCCCAGGTTCGAGTCCGCCGAGGTGGGCAACCTGGAACTTGTCTGGCTCATTCCGCTGGCGTTGGTCGGCACCGTATGCGGTTGGCTGTACTTTGTCTCTGAGCACGCAAGCGAGGCACTGTCCCATGCAATAGGGGAGCGTCCTGTCGTCAAGGCCGTGCTAGCCGGTCTGGCGCTCGCCATCTGTGGCACGGTCCTGCCCTACACCATGTTTGCCGGCGAGACCCAGGCCGATGTGCTCATGGAAACCTACCTGACCATTCCCGCCGGCGTGCTCATCGCGACCGGTCTGGTCAAGGCCATGCTGACGCCCGCCCTCATCAACCTTGGTTGGCGCGGCGGCCACTTCTTCCCGGTTATCTTCTCGGGCGTAAGCCTAGGCTATGGCCTTGCCATCCTCACCGGCGCCGATCCGGTCTTTTGTGTCGCCGTCTGCACGGCATCGACGATGGGCGCCGTCATGCGCCAGCCCGTCATGGTTGTGGGTCTGTTGCTCATGTGCTTCCCGCTCAAGGGTATCGTCTGCATGATCATCGCCGCCGTTATCGCCGCCGGCATTCCGCTGCCCAAGCCGCTGCGCAAGTAGCGCGGTTTTTCACGAGTCAATTCCAGAGGTGCGAGATAATTCTGTACTTTAGCGCGACGGGGAACAGCGATCATGTGGCGCGTCGCATTGCAGCGGCGACAGACGACAAAGTTATGTCGATTGAACGTTTTGATGCCGAGGCCTTTCACCTTGCTGTGACGGAAAGTCCCTGCCAGCTGGGGTTTGTCGCCCCGGTGTATGCCTGTGGCTTGCCGACGCCGGTGATCGAGTTTTTAAAGACTGCTGACCTGTCGATTGCTGCCGGCGCAAAGGGCGGCGAGCGCCCGTATACGTTCTATGTCTCGACATATGGTTCGACGACTGGGCAATCGGCCAAGTTCGCCCGCGATCTGCTACACGAGAGTGGGCTCGAGTTGGATGCAGCGATGAGCGTCAAGATGCCCGATACCTGGACGCCCGTGTTTGATTTGTCCGAATCCAAAAAGGTCGAGAACATCAACAAAGCGGCCGAGGTGCAGATTGATGCGGCGATTAAGGCAGTTCGGGCGCGCCACACGGGCAACATGATGCGCCATCGCGTGCCTCTGTTTGCATCGTGCGCGTATCACGCAATTGGGCTGCCGCGCATGCAACAGACGAGCAGGTTTGCCGTCGATGCCGATCGCTGCATCGGCTGCAGCCTGTGTGCCAAGCGCTGCCCCATGGCGGCGATCGAGATGCGCGACGGCCTTCCCGTCTGGACAAAGCCGGAGTGCGCAGCCTGCCTTCGTTGCTTGCACTGTTGTCCAAAGTTTGCCATCTCGCGCGGTAAGCGCACGGCCTCCCACGGTCAGTACAGGCATCCCAAGCTCGGCGTGAGGATGTAACGGCTGTCGGTCTGCCCCAAAACTCATTAAGAAAGAAGCCGCGCGGGGTCGTGTGTTTGCGACCTCGCGCGGTTGTCGTTTAGAGTTTCCTCAGCACAATGGCGATGGTGTTTTGCACAGGCGAAAACGAGCGCCACGCAGATACGGATGGCGGTTGCGACATCGGAATCGGTTTGTTTGATGCCGCATTTGGCCAAGATGGATGTGATGCCGGCAAAGAGTGCTGACGCAAATGCTGCGACGACCCACGACACGGGCGAAATGCCTCCCCAAGAACGACCGCGCCAGATTTACGGCGTGCGTCCGATGATACCGTCCCGCCATGAAGCTTTGATATCGCTGTGGCGAGGCAGGGCCATATTTCGAGAAGGCATTTGGTTAAGACTCGAATCGAGATATGCTGTCGGCCTTTCTTTGGTTGCCAAGATCTAAACGGTGTGCCGTGAAGGGTACTAGCGACGTTGTTGCTGCTTCGTCTTATCTAGTAAATGGGGTGGGGTGCCGCCCAAGCCCTTTAGCTGTCGATTACAGGTCGCGCGCTCGATAGACCTTGGTGCTGACAGCGCAGCTGATTACACATAGCGCGAGCGCCAGTACGGCAATTCCTGCACACAGACAGCCAAGAACGGCGGGATCGGGATTCGCTCCGGCAATCGACATGAGCCAGTTGCTGATGGGGTTGGAGGAGCTCAGCGTGGCCATGGTGCCGCAGCCAAGCAGGGCAAACAGGCCAACGGATAGGCGCAGCGCCTCCATGTGTCCAAATCGAAAGAACAGCGGCTGTGCCAAGAACACCATCATGAGGGAGATAAGCATTGATGCTGCCGAGGCTATTGCGATCTCAAAGACGGTTTGTCCTGTCGGGGTCACGCCCACACTGTTGAAGAGCGGAAGGACGATGATGCTCAAAAGTACGGCGGCGCAGGTCATGATGGCCGAGAAGACAACGATGCACAGGTAGCGGGCACAAATAATGTCTTTGCGCGAGAAGGGCAGCGTTGCCCGATAACGCTCCCAACCGTTTTGATTGTCGAAACCGGCCAGTGAATTCATGAATATGATGGGTGACATGGCACTGGCCGCGCAGGCGCCGGCACTCGTGCCAGAGTCGCCGCCCGACGTGTTGGCGAGGGTCAGCACGACGAAGATGAACAGGCTGACGCCCGCGATGCTCGGGACGAGCGTGCGAGCGATAGCGAGCTCGGACATAAAGGCGCGTTTCATTTCGAAGCCCCTTTCAGCGTGAGGCGCAGGTAGTCATCAATGGTTGCCCGATCGCAGGGAATCTCGGGAAAGGCCTCGAGCGTTTCGCGACGGTTGGGCACGAGCACGTCCACGCTATAAGCGTGGCGGGCGGCACGGGCGCCTTCGACGCAAGCCATAAGCTCGGCAGCCTGCGCCTGGGTGCAGTGGGCGATGCCGGCGCGGTCGGTAATGTCCTCGCGCGGTAGGTCAAACGCAATCGAGCCGTTATCGATGCAGATGACGCGATCAGCGGTGCGATCGAGGTCGGACGTAATGTGGCTCGAGAGCAACACGCTGTGCTGGCCGTCGGAAACAAAGGCAAGCAGCTCATCGAGCAGTTCCTCGCGTGCCATGGGATCGAGGCCCGCGGTGGCTTCGTCCAAAACGAGCAGTTTGGCATTGTGGCTGAGTGCACAGGCAAGCTGCAGTTTCATGCCCATGCCGCGGGAGAGGTCCTTGACCTTTGTCTTGGGATCGAGACCAAATCGGTTGATGAATCCGGCGAACGTTTCGCGGTCCCACGTGGGGTACGCCGGGCCTACGAGTGACTCGATCTGGCCCACCTTGAGCGTGGAGGGGAAGGGGCACGTGTCCAGGACAAGACCGACGCGGGAGCGCAGACGGCGTTGCAATTCATCGGGCGCGTCGGCGCCACAGTGCTGCCCAAACAGGCGCACCTCGCCGGCATCGAGCTTTATAAGCCCGAGCGCGGCTCGAACCGTCGTGGTTTTGCCGGCACCGTTGGCACCAACAAAGCCAACGATCTGGCCAGGCTCCACGGCAAGCGTGACGTCGCGCAGCGAAAAGCGGTCGCTTACAGTGCGTGAGATGCCTTTGAGTTCTAAAAGGTTTTGCATGGTATAGCCTTTCTTGCAGATGGCTACTGCATGGTTTCGGGGGCTACCAGGTCGAGCATCTCGTGCAGTTTGTCGCGCGTGACGCCCAGGGTTTCGGCTTGGCTCGCCGCTTTCGCAAGCAACTCTTCGATATGGCAGAGCTGACTTTCGCGCAAGAGTTCTTGGTTGCCCTCGGCGACAAAGCAGCCTTTGCCTTGCACGGTGCAGATAAACCCGAGCTGCTCCAGGTCGGCGTAGGCCCGCTTGGTGGTGATGACGCTCACGCCAAGATCGCTCGCGAGTGCACGGATGCTGGGGAGTTTGGCTCCCGCAGCGAGTGCGCCCGAAAGGATCTGAGCTTTGACCTGCGAGGATATTTGCTCGTAGATGGGCTTGTCGCTCGAATTGGATAGGATGATGTCCACAGCGGCTCCTTAGCTGATGGGCTACACGTGTATATAACCGGTAAGCACAGTATATATACACTATATACAGTTATGCAAGAGGTAAATAGGGATTGTCCGCTCGTTCATTCATCTCAATCTGTAACAACTGGAGAAGTTTTTGGCTGCTAGATGTTACAGATCGAGACATTGGCCACCCGTCTATCCTTATATCTCAATCTGTAACAGATGGACCCGTTTTGAGTGGCTAGATGTTACAGATCGAGATCTTTCTGGGACGTCCACCTGTTTGTCTAAATCTGTAACAGGTAGAGGTTCAAAAACCGTCTAGATGTTACAGATCGAGACGAACTGCTGCGGAGTGCCGCCATCGACTGCTACCTAGGCCCCAACTGATGAATTTGTCCTGATAGGTGCCCTGCTGCAGCATTTCGCGGCTACAATAGTGCGGTTACAACGACGTAATGCACTCAATGCAAGAAAGGATCCGCATGGCAAGCCTGTCGGATGAAATCTCGTCGCGCCGCACATTCGCGATCATCAGCCA
>CABUSE010000115.1 GCA_902494135.1 uncultured Collinsella sp.
ACGACCCCAACGGTCTTTGCCAGGCGGGCGGCGTGTTCCACGCTTATTTTCAGTATGCGCCGTTTGATGTCGAGGGTGGCGTTAAGGCTTGGGGCCATGCGACGAGTCGCGATCTTATGACGTGGGACTACGCTGGCGCCCCGCTGCTGCCCGACGAGCCGTTCGATTGCCATGGCGTGTATTCGGGCTCCGCGCTTGCCGAGGACGGTCGCATTCGCGTACTGTACACAGGCAACGTTAAGCTTTCCGATGCAGACGGCACGTACGACTACGTCAATACCGGTCGACGAGCCGATACTGTTTATGTCGAGAGCGTTGATGGCCTTGCCGGGCGGGAGTTCAGCCAAAAGCGCGTGGTGCTGGCGTCCGAAGATTATCCCGAGGATTTGACCTGCCATGTGCGCGATCCCAAGGTGTGGCGCGATGATGATGGGCGTTATCACATGGTGCTGGGCGCGCGTCGTCGCGTGGATGGGTCGCATGTCAATAGTCGATTTTGCGCCATGCACGGCGAGGGTGCCGGGCGCGATGTGGGTGAGATCCTGGTGTATGGTTCGGCCGATATGCTGAGCTGGGAGCTCGAGAGCCGTGTGTCTACGCCCAAGCGTTTCGGCTTTATGTGGGAGTGCCCGGGGTATCTTGAGCTTAGGGCCGATGACGGTGTGCCGGTGAAGTTCCTTTCCTTCTCTCCTCAGGGGCTCGAGGGCGGTCGTTGGGACCGCGGCAACGTATACGCTGCTGGCTACATGCCTGTAACGGGCGACATTACCGGTGGTGACGGTGCCTATGAGCTGGGCGAGTTCCGCCTGTGGGACGCCGGTTTTGACTTCTATGCTCCGCAGGAGTTCACGGCCGAGGACGGTCGCCACATTCTGATCGGCTGGATGGGCATGCCCGATGAGCCGACCTATGGCAACGCACCCACCGTGGTGTGCGGCTGGCAGCACTGCATGACGGTGCCGCGTGAGCTTACAGCCGGTGACGGCGGCGTGGTGCTGCAGCAGCCGGCGAGCGAGATCGAGCGCCATTATGCCTCGGTGCGTGTGGGGGAGGGCTCGCTGGAGGTTTCCGGCGATACCTGCTTTGACGTTGTTGTCGACGGTGTCAACGACGCGTTTACCGCGACCGTTGATGGTGAGCTATGGCTGGCGTTTGTGCCCGCCGAGGGCGATCTGCCCGCGCGCTTTGAGATGCGATTTACCGATGAAGGTCGCGCTTCTGCCGGTTGCGGTCGTACCGTGCGCTGGGAGCCCGTCGACGAGGTTCGTAACGTGCGCATTGTCGGCGATGTCTCGTCGGTCGAGGTGTTTGTGAATGATGGCGCGCTCGTGTTTTCGACGCGCATCTATCCCGAGGCCTATGGCGTGACCGTTGACGCTCCGGGTGCGAGCGTGAACTATCACACGCTCAACATCTAGGCGATTCGTCGCATATCGGCGCTATACTGCAGCCGTTGCCCACGATGCGGGGAACACCCGCATCGTGGGTTTTTGCTTTGAAGGGACGGTGCCTTATGGGCGTACAGCAGCTAGAAGAGGCCTGGGCTTTGAGGGCCGGCGCGCGTGAGGCGCGGTTGCTCGCGGCCCCGCATGTTCCGGCGGCACTGTCGCAGCTGGGGATTGTGCGTCCCGGTGACCGCCTGGTGGCCTTTGCGGATGACTTTACCGAAGCGTTTGCGCGCGGCTTTGATGGCTGTGACGTGGCTATGGTGGAGGAGCCGTCGGCTGCAGCGTTTGCCGCCGCGTCCGAGGGCTTTGGTGTTTCGTTTGACGCTGCGGGCTCGCACCTGTGGTGGTTTGTGAACTCAATCGGTGGCTTTGGCCTGCGTGTGCCCGATCTGCGTGCGCTGGGTCGGGCGGCGCGTGAGGCCCATGCGCTGCTGGTGGTGGACAACACCGTGGCTGGACTCTTTGGGTGCGATCCGCTGCGTTTGGGTGCCGTCCTGTCGCTTGAGGCACTCGACCGTGTGTGCGCCGGTAAGTCTCCTCGCAAGTTCGTTGCCGTATCGGTCGCGCGCTCGCAGCTCAAGCGCCATCGTGTGGATGCCGCTTCCGAGTGCGCGCATGCGCTGTTTGCGGACTGCGGTGTTTTGGCACTCGACCTTTCTGCCGAGGAGACCGACGTGCTTGGGCGCGGGCTTTCCTCGCTTAACGCCCGCATGCAGGCGCATTTCGACCGCGCCCGTGCGCTGGCCGAGTACTTGGCTGCGAACGAGATGGTGCGCAACGTGCGCTATCCCGGGCTGAGCTCGCATCCCGACCATGCGGTTGCAACGGGAATCCTCGAGCACGGCTTTGGTCCGGCAGTTGAATTTGACCTTATCGAGCGCAGTGCGGATGACCTGTTCGATACTTTGCCGGGGGAGTTTCGCACATCGCCCGCCGGCGGCGCAACGACGCGTCTTTCAGCCCCACGTGGCAAGCAGGGGAGCACCATCCGCCTCTTCGCCGGTACCGACGACCCCCTGACGGTAGCCGCCACCCTAGATAACGCCCTCCGCAACTAGCTAAATCATCCTCGACTCCATAAGTTGCGGTGAAATAGGGATTGATTTACGGCTTTAACCGCATAAACAGCCCCTATTTCACCGCAACTTATGAGAAGGGGTTGGGTAGCTAAAAGCCCCGTCCCAAATTGGCTACTCTTTGATGCTGGCGATGAGGTCGTTTGCTTTGGTGGCAATGACGTTGTTGATGTCGGTCTGCAGCTCCTCGTAGGCCGCTATGGCTCGCTCTCCGGCGGGCGTGAGCGTGGATCCGCGGGCGCCGTCGCGCTCGATGAGCTTGCAGCCCAGCTGACCTTCTGCCTCGTTTACAATGCGCCAGGCCTTGGAATACGCCATGCCCATGCTCTTGGCGGCGCGGTTGAGCGAGTGCTCGCGGGCGATACCCTGCAGCAGCAAGACACAGCCGTGTCCAAACACGCCCGGCAGATCTTTGTCGCACGCTTGAATGACCAACTTTGCCGTCGTCTTGTACTCCATACGCTCCACGTCTCCCCGCTAAAGTGTTTGCTGGGCAAACGCAAAGCCTGCGTCAAACCCTCGTGTGCTCTTCTTAAATCATGCATTGTAGCAGTCAAAGTGCGTTAAGATACTTCCCCAGTATTGGGCGCCCAAGGTTGGGCTGGGTCCTACGAGGCCTGCAGCCGACCGGTCGCATGGAAAAAGGAGAAACATGGCTACGTTCTTTCCCGGTGAGTCCCACACGTTTTCGGAGTATCTGCTGGTCCCTGGTTACTCGTCCTCGCAGTGCATCCCCAACAACGTCTCTCTTAAGACGCCGCTGACCCGCTTTAAGCGCGGTGAGAAGCCGGCAATCACCCTGAACATCCCCATGGTTTCCGCCATCATGCAGTCCGTCTCGGGCGTCGACATGGGTGTCGCGCTCGCTACCGAGGGTGGCCTGTCCTTCATTTACGGTTCCCAGAGCGCCGAGTCCGAGGCCGCCATGGTCAAGGCCGTCAAGGATCACAAGGCCGGCTTCGTTCAGTCCGATTCCACGCTGACCCCCGACATGACCATGGAGCAGGTCATCGAGCTCAAGGAGAAGACCGGTCACTCCACCATGCCGGTTACCGACGACGGCACTCCCAAGGGTAAGCTCCTGGGCATCGTCACCAGCCGTGACTATCGTCCCAGTCGCGATGACCATCAGACGAAGGTCTCCGAGTTCATGACCCCGCGTGAGCAGCTCATCGTGGGCGACAAGAACATCAGCCTCAAGGTCGCTAACGACGTCATCTGGGACAACAAGCTCAACGCCCTGCCCATCGTCGACGATAACGATCACCTCATGGGCATCGTCTTCCGCAAGGACTACGATAGCCACAAGACCAACCCCAACGAGCTGCTCGATAACGACAAGCGCTACATGGTCGGCGCCGGTATCAACACCCGCGACTATGCCGAGCGCGTGCCGCTGCTCATCGAGGCCGGTGCCGACGTTCTGTGCATCGACTCCTCCGAGGGCTTCAGCGAGTGGCAGAAGCGCACTATCGAGTGGATCCGCGCCAACTACGGCGAGGACGTTAAGGTCGGTGCCGGTAACGTCGTCGACGCCGAGGGCTTCCGCTTCCTGGCCGACTGTGGTGCCGACTTCATCAAGGTCGGTATCGGCGGCGGCTCCATCTGCATCACCCGTGAGACCAAGGGTATCGGCCGTGGCCAGGCCACCGCGCTGATCGATGTCTGCCGTGCTCGCGACGAGTACTACGAGGAGACCGGCGTCTACGTGCCCGTGTGCTCCGACGGCGGCATCGTCTACGACTACCACATGACGCTCGCCCTTGCCATGGGCGCCGACTTTATGATGCTGGGCCGCTACTTCGCCCGCTTTGATGAGAGCCCGACTGAGCGCGTCAACGTGAACGGTCAGTACATGAAGGAGTACTGGGGCGAGGGCTCTGCGCGTGCCCGCAACTGGCAGCGCTACGACCTGGGCGGCGCCGCGAAGCTCAGCTTCGTCGAGGG
>CABUSE010000116.1 GCA_902494135.1 uncultured Collinsella sp.
ATTCATGCATAGCGTTTACGGTCGCCGGTTCGTTGTCGTAGGGCCCGGTGTGCATGCATTGAACGCAGAGACCCTCGTCAACTTTAAGCAGCTCGACGGCGGAAAAGTCCAGTTTCTTTTTGTTCGTGGCTTCCGCGACTGCCCAGTCAAAGTCATCTCGGGTAACGAAATCGGGCAGGCGGATACACGAGATAAAGTTGAAATCGTCCTTGCGTACATAATCGATGTCGCCGCTCGGGGAGTCTTGCCACCAGAAACCCTCGAGCGGCGGTACCACAAAGTCGAAATAGCCCTCGATACTCCTTGAGCCTTTCTTCGACATTTTGACGGTATAGGCGATGCCGTAAAGCAGCGGCAGGGCGTTTTGATACTCGCCACCTTCGGTATTTGGGTCGCCCTTTCCGCGAACGGCAACGTAGCTCATAGGCGGGACAGTTACGATACTCGGCTTGCTTGCAGGTTTGTAGAACTCCTTGCATTCCTTCTTAAAGTCGAACGCCATGTTGGCCGCCTTTCTGCGTATTGGCCTACTTAGATAACGGAATCATATCATAGAAACGAACACCTGTTCGAATGATTTTGCTGACAGATAGAGATGCGTGCGTTGTGTTTGGCGGTCGGCCTGACCCCGTCGATGATCTCTCTGCCTTCCCGGCGCTTGCCTGCGCTCCCCGTTTCCCCATATAAAACCTGCCAAAATGAACCTGTCCCTTTTTGGTCGGCGTGAAATGGGTAATACTAAAGAGTTATCCGACCAGATGGGAATTAATCGATGGCCTATATCGAATTCAAAGACGTCATCAAAGCATACGGCGAGGGCGACGCCCGCATTCATGCACTCGACGGCGCGAGCTTTACCGTTGAGCGTGGCGAGCTCGCCATTATCCTGGGCGCCTCGGGTGCCGGCAAGACCACGGCGCTCAACATCCTGGGCGGCATGGATACGGTAACCTCCGGCACCGTGACGGTGGACGGGCGCGACGTGAGCTCCGCCAACGAGGCGCAGCTTGTGGAATACCGCCGCGCAGACGTCGGTTTTGTCTTCCAGTTCTACAATCTGGTTCCCAACCTGACGGCCCTCGAAAACGTTGAGCTCGCAGCTCAGATCTGCCCCGATTCGCTCGATGCTGAACAGACGCTTCGCCAGGTTGGCCTGGGCGAGCGCCTCGCCAACTTCCCCGCGCAGCTTTCGGGCGGCGAGCAGCAGCGCGTGTCCATCGCCCGCGCACTGGCCAAGAACCCCAAGCTGCTTTTATGCGACGAGCCCACGGGTGCACTCGACTACAAAACCGGCAAGCAGATTTTGCAGTTGCTGCAGGACACCTGCCGCAAGCAGGGCATCACGGTCATTATCATCACCCATAACTCCGCGCTGGCGCCCATGGCCGATCGCCTGATCCGCTTTAAGAGCGGCCGCGTGGAGAGCGAGACGGTCCAGCAAAATCCCGTGCCGATCGAGACGATCGAGTGGTAGCGCCCATGGACCAAGATCGCCAAAACAGCCAAAACCACGATACGGAGCACGCGGGCCGCGACCGGGAGTTCGCGACCTATCGTACCGCCCAAAGCTCAAACGATATGGTGCCGACGGTATTTCGCCGTGGCATCTACCGCACAATCCGCGGCAGTCTTAAGCGCTTCTTGTCCATCGTGGTCATCACCGCGCTCGGCGTGAGTGTGATGTGCGGCCTTAAGGCGGGCTGCGAGGACCTGTGCGATTCGGTTGACGTCTACTTTGACCAGCAGAATGTCTATGACATTAACGTGCAGTCGACCTATGGCCTTACGCGCGACGATCTCGCGGCCATTCAAGAGGTCGACGGCGTCGAGACGGCCGAGGGCATCTACACCGAGACCGCCTACACCGCCGTGGGTACAACGCGCGAGCGCGTGGTCGTGCAGAGTCTCTCCAAGGAGAACATCGATCAGCCGGTGCTCGTGAACGGCGATTTGCCCGAGAGCGCTGATGAAGTCGCGGTGACTTCGAAGTTCCTGAAGGCATCGGGCAAAAAGCTCGGCGATACGGTGAGTTTTGCCGCCAATGACGCGAGCTCGTCGAACCAAAGCGCCAAGGATCAGTTTGCCGCGGGCGATTACACCATAACGGCCGAGGTCCTCGATCCCACTGATGTAAGTTCTGACTCGACAGTCAACGCCTTTCGCGCTGCTTCGGCGGCGGACTATAAGTTCTATGTGAGCGAGGACGCCGCGACATCTTCTTCCTACTCCGCGGTCCACGTGATCGTCGAGGGAGCCAAGAGCCTCAACTCCTATTCGGATTCCTACGCGGCAAAGATCAATGAGGTCAAGGGCAATATCGAGAAGATCCGCGAGGAGCGTGAGAAGGCGCGCGCCCAGGAGCTGACGGTCGACACGCCGGCGAGCTTGGACGCGGCCGAGCGCCAGGCGAATATGCTCTTTGGGATTGAGCAGGACAACATCAATCGCATGGCCGAGGGCAGCGACGAGCGTGCGCAGACGCAAGCCGACCTGGATCAGCGTCGCGCCGCCGCCGATCAACAGTTTGCCGATGCCCGCGCCGAGCTTTCCGATCTGGGCGAATGCACCTGGTACATCCAGGACCGCGGCAACATCGCAAGCTACTCGAGCGTGGAGAGCGACAGCTCGTCAATTGAGGCCATCGCCACGGTGTTCCCGTTCATCTTCTTTATCGTCGCCGTGCTCATCAGCCTTACCACCGCCACGCGTATGGTCGAGGAGGAGCGCACGCTCATTGGCCTGTATAAGGCACTCGGTTATTCGCGCGGACGCATCCTGTCCAAATACGTGGACTATGCGCTGTGGGCTTGTCTGATCGGCGGCGTGCTCGGCAACATCATCGGATTTGTGGGCCTGCCGCTGTTCCTGTTTACGGTGTTCGACGACATGTACTCACTGCCCCAGATGCTGCTTTCGTACGACATCGTGTCGTCGCTCGTGTCGGTGGCGCTGTTTGCCGTGGGCGTGGTGGGCGCCACGATTATCGCCTGCCGCCACGAGATGGCCGAGACCCCGGCCTCGCTTATGCGTCCCAAGGCCCCGCGCGCTGGCTCGCGCATCTTGCTCGAGCGCATCGGCTTTATCTGGCGCCGCATGGGCTTTTTGAACAAGGTCGCTGCACGCAACCTATTCCGCTATAAAAAGCGCGCCTTTATGACCATCTTCGGCATCGCGGGTTGCACCGCGCTTGTGATCTGCGGTATGGGTATTCGCGACACGTCGGTCGCGCTTTCGCCCAAGCAGTACGGGCATATCACGCGTTATGACTTGCTGGCGGTCGCCAACCCCGATGACTTTACGCAGACGTGCGCGGCGTTGGATGAGCGCAGCGCGGCCAATGATTCCAACGTGACCGTGACTTCGACGCTGCCGATTATGACCGACAACGCCACCTTTACGTTTGGCGGCAAGAGCGAGACCGTGCAGCTGATCGTGGTGCCCGATGACCGCACGAACGACCTGGACGACTATGTGCGCCTCGAGGACGAGTCCAAAGAGCCGCTGTCTTTGCGTGACGGAGACGTGTATCTGAGCAAAAGTTCACAGCTGGTGTTGGGGATTCAGCCGGGCGATACGGCTCACGTCCAGGATTCGTCGCTCAACGTCGCCAAGGTCAAGGTTAGCGACATTTCGCTCAACTATCTGGGCAACACGCTTTACATGACGCAGAGTACCTATGAGCAAGTTTTTGGTCGCAGTGCTCGACTCAACGGCGTCTTTGTGCTGCTTAAGGGTTCGTCGGCCGACCAGATTGCGTTTAGCAAGAAGCTTAAGAGCGACGGTTGGCTCACCATCTCGAGCACGGCCGAACATTGGCAGAACTACGAGGCGAACTTTGCGATTATCAATTCCGTGGTGGTGCTCGTGACCTTTATGGCGGCGTGCCTGTCGTTTGTGGTGGTGTTTACGCTGTCCAACACCAACATTTCGGAGCGCGAGCGCGAACTGGCAACCATTAAGGTGCTGGGCTTCCGTCGCGGCGAGGTGCACCACTACGTCAACAAGGAGACGTTGATCCTCACGGCGATTGGTGCCGCGCTGGGTGTTCCGCTGGGCGGTGCACTGGCCGAGAGTTTTACGTACATTTTGCAGATGCCGTCGCTGTACTTTGACGTCGAAGTCGAGCCGCTGAGCTACGTGCTTGCCGTGGTGCTTTCCTTCGGCTTTACGTTTATCGTTAACCTCGCTACCAATCGTACCCTCAACAAGATCGACATGGTCGGCGCCCTCAAGAGCGCCGAGTAACCTGTCCTGGGATTCAAGTTCTAGCGAGCTGCCGACGCGCCCGCAGCAGCATTTTTGCATAAACCGCCCCGCCAAATGCATACTTTGACGGGGCGGTTGCTTTTTGCCCACAGGTACCCCAGGGGGCGCCGTGCAAATTCCGGAGTATTCAGCGTCCCGGGGTCCGCGGGCGCGGGGGCGGGGGTGCAAAACTGCGCTGAAAGCCCCGATTCTGAGTCCCAACGC
>CABUSE010000117.1 GCA_902494135.1 uncultured Collinsella sp.
CGATCCCGCAGGCAAGGCCGAGGACCAGCGAGACACCAAACAGCCCGCCGGCACCGGGACCGCATCGCGGCACCAAAAAGCGCCCGTGCGCACGATGGATTCGGATGCCCGACAGAGGCTCCTTATGGCTGCTTCCTTCCGGACCTGACCAGATTCGGAACATGTCGTCATCCGAACCCATCGAACGCGCTAGGCGCTTGGTATATCTTACCCGCTCCCGTCCGATGGGGCAAGATGCCCCGCGATCAAAGGCAAAACCACATGAGTGCACGGCAGCAAAAGGCGCGGTCGCAAGTATGCGACCGCGCCCCATCAGTTGCTTCGCAGAGAGCATTCAAGCGTTGCATAAGCGCTGGGAAGCGAAACGCCGTTAGTGATTACGGCGCTTAAGGATAATGCCGGCAGCGCAAACGGCTGCACCGGCTACGACCAGCCCAATGACGGGCAGAATTGAGAAGGTATCACCCGTCATCGGCATGGTGCCCTTCTCGTCCTTCGTCGTCTTGACGGGCTTCTTATCGCTCGGCTTAGTGGGTTTAGCCTCGGGCTCGGGCTTAGGCTCGGGGGCAGCAACCGTGTAGGTAACCGTCGGAACCGGGAACTCATACGCATCGCCGCGCATGCCGTTGCCGTCAATGGGCTGCAGGATTGCGCTCTCGTTGACCTTAAGAGTATGAGTACCGGGCTCGGTAGGCACGTTAACCAAGCGCTCGCTGTACTCGAGCACGACGGGTTTGCTCGGAGATGCAGCCTCGCTCAGCGTAAGCTTGAGCATCTCCTGGTCGCCATTCACGTATTCCAAGGTGAACCTATAGGAGCCGTTCGCAAGCTTGCCAAAGCCGTAGGCACCGTCGTCGATTTTCTCGGGGGCAAGCTTCTCGCCGTTGGCGGTCAGACTGATCTTGGCGGGATCATTGACAAAGTCAAAGTCAGCGCCAATAAAGTCCTCGACCGTCGAGCCGGCGGCAATCTTGTCAACAAGCTTAGCCTTGATATCGGCAAAGTCAGTGTCGAGCTGACCATTGTTGGAATTCCTGGTGAGGTACTGCAGGAATACCTGGCCATCAAAGTCGGCGGCGTTCTTGTAGTAAACGTTCATGTCGTAGCCGGCGTTGACCATCGACTGGAAGGTATCATCCGTGCTCCAGAAGGCAACATCGATGTTGCAGGGAGCGGTAACATCGATGGGAATAGGATTCGTGGTTCCGGCATCGGCTGCCTCAGCGGTGTACTCGTAGTCGTACTGAGCCCAGTTTTTGTCGGAATTCTGGTACTGATCGCGATAGTAGGCGAGATACTCACCGAGCTTCTCGGGGCTCTTCATGGCCTGCGAGAAAATGAAGTTCGAGCCGTCAGAGAACTTCTTCCAGGCGTTATTGGTATGGTACTCGCGGGACTGCCACTCCCAGATGCCACCCATGAAGTTCTTGCCACCCTCAACTTTTCCAAACGACCTCGTATACGGGGTGGCGTAATCGCCATTCTTGCAGTAAAGGTAGGTTGCACCGTCGCTGATCAGGATGACGTGCTTGTTCTCGGCCTTAACGGCAGTGTCCGCGTCAAGAATGCTCTTGGCAGCAAGAAGGCCAGCGTCCATGTTGGTGCCGGAGCGAACGCTCGAATTCATTGCAGCAAGAATGTCATCATAACCCGTGACGACGTCGGTCAACTGCTGCTGGATGTTGCCCTTCTTGTTGAAGAGGACTACGCCGACCTTGATGTCCAGACCATCATCCTTGGCCTTCTGGCTAATCTGGCTCAGGAACCCCTTGGCCTGGTTGTAGATGTCCATCTGCGCAGAGGCGCCGGACTTATCGAGCACAAACACAACGTCGGACGGCTCGGCCTCGCGCTTGCCCGGGAACGAAAGCGTGACCCTTGTCTCCAGATTCTCGTCAAGCTCGGTCGCCATCTTCTGATTCTACTCCAACGCGGACGATTGTCCGGCGTCCCCTGCGGCATCGTCTGCGAATGACATGGTCGCCGGGGTGGCCATGCCTAACGTCAGCGCCAACACCACACCAACCGTAGCCGCGCGCTTAAGCGCACCTCCCAATCTGCACATCCTAGCTCCTTTCATTCACTTCCCGTTTACAGACGGGTGGATACGAAACCAGTGATATGACAATAGTATAGACCGTAAAATGCCAGCGTCATTAACGTATATTTACAAATAACGAGCTAGACAGGCAAATCAAATTGGATATTTATATCTATATGCGACCAAGATCGTATGCTCGGGCAGCCCCCTCGCCTGCGCACGCCAAATTGGCTACAGCCTCCTGCATGCCAAGCGCATCCTCAAGGCTCATGGGCTTGCGGCAGACCGGCAGAACCAGATCGACACCCTGCCCATACACCGCATCCAGGTTGTCAGCGCGACCGCCCACGACGGCGGCTACCGGCTTGCCATATCGCTTGGCGCGACGCGCCACGCCCACCGGTGCCTTTCCAGCGGCGGACTGTTCATCCATATTGCCCTCGCCCGTAATGACCAGGTCGACATCGCGCACGCGCTCGTCAAACCCCACGAGGTCGAGCACGGTTTCTACGCCCGAGCGCAACTCGGCGCCGAGAGCCAACAGCGCTGCTCCCAGACCACCGGCGGCACCAGCGCCGGGCACACCGAGCACCGAGCCGAACGTCCGTGCACCCTCGGGTGCACACAGCAGCCCTTGGGCCCGTGCCTCGGCAATTGCCGCGTCGAGCAAGCGACCGTAGCCGACCACCCAGCTGTCGTGCCTGCGCAGCGCCTCAGCATCATCCGCCGGAAGGCCCTTCTGTCCGCCAAACACCGCCAGTGCGCCTCGACGTCCCACGAGCGGATTCTCGACATCGGAAAGCACGACGATACGAGCGCCGTTCAGTGCCCGAAGCGCTGGCGCCAAATCAACGCTCGCCACCTGCTCAAGGCCGGCAAGACCGGGGGCGACATCGCAGCCCTGATCATCGACCACACGCGCGCCCAGCGCCTGCAGCATGCCGGCGCCGCCGTCGTTGGTGGCACTGCCGCCCAGACCAATATAGATAGTCTTTGCCCCGGCACGAACCGCACGGAGCATCAGCTCACCCACGCCATAAGTTTTGGCCGCCAACGCCGCCGACTCCGTGCAGGGCGAGTACCCAATACCCGCCGCCTCGGCCATCTCAATTACAGCCGAATCGCGCTCGCCGTCCACCAGCATCCGGGCAGACACGCGGTCGCCCAAGGGGCCTGCAACCTCGCAGGTCACAAGCTCACCACCGCAGGCGGCAACGGCGTCGAGCGTTCCCTCGCCACCATCTGCCAGCGGCAATGTGCACGCCTCGGCATCGGGCCACACGCGGCGTACACCCTCGACAACCGCCGCCTCCGCCTGTGCACTCGAAACGCTACCCTTAAAGGAATCAATCGCCAGCAGCACACGGCGGGGCCGACGGCACACGGGACCAAAGTCAACCGCCTCAACGGCAGCATCTTCGGCACACGCGAGCGCCTCGGCATGAGCGGTATGCGCCTCAAGATCGGCCCCACAACCGCAGCCAGCAGCATCGGTGCCACGAAGCCCACTAAAATAGCCACTCAACACCTCGCGACACTCATCCGCCAGCACGCCGGCATGTACGTTAAACCGATGATTCAGGCGCGAATCGGCATTCAGGTCATACAGCGAACCCAGTGCGCCCGCCTTGGCATCAGCCGCGCCATACACGCAGCGCCCCACGCGCGCGTTAACCATAAGCCCCGCGCACATACAGCAGGGCTCGAGCGTCACGTAGACCGTGCAATCGGAAAGACGCCAGCGACCGAGCGACCGAGCGGCAGCGCACAGGGCCGCGAACTCTGCATGCGCCGAAGGGTCCTGATCGAGCTCGCGACGATTATGCGCCCGCGCGACAATCTCACCCGCGCGCACCACCACGGCACCAATCGGTACCTCGCCCACCTCAGCGGCGGCGCGCGCCTCCGCCAGTGCCTCGCGCATGAACTTCTCGTCGATTTCGGTGATCGTCATCGTTCGCCTTCCCTGCTGCAAATTCAAAACGATGCTATCATTACGACTCACGGAGAGATGGCAGAGCGGTTGAATGCGGCGGTCTTGAAAACCGTTGAGCGCGAGAGCGTTCCGGGGGTTCGAATCCCCCTCTCTCCGCCACTTCTAGTGATGCACCGGCGTCATGGTTCGCTCGAACAGCGCATCGACCACGTCGGCCATCTCGGGTCGGCGCTCGAGGTCGTGACCCGACTCCCACCATATCGTGAAAAGTCGAATAATACCGCCGGCGACAAACTCTGACGTCGTCTCGAGCGACACGGGGGCCAGGGCATCCTCGGCAAGCACGTTCATCACACGCTCGCGGATGGAGCGGGCAATGCGGTCGCAAATAACGTTGGTCAACATGCCCGACATGCTGCTTGCCAAAATGTTATCCATGAG
>CABUSE010000118.1 GCA_902494135.1 uncultured Collinsella sp.
CCCGATGCCACGATCTATTGGCTCGCGCGCATGATTGACGCGGGGGAGGATCCTAAGTTTATCGCTCGTCGTATTATGATTCAGGCTTCTGAGGATGTTGGCAACGCCGACCCGCAGGCGCTTTTGGTGGCACATGCCGCGTTTAAGTCTGCCGAGGTCATTGGCTATCCCGAATGTCGCATTAACCTGGCTCAGGCTGCGCTCTATGTTTGCCTGGCGCCAAAATCCAACGCGTGCGAGGCTTCGATCGATGCGGCGCTGGCCGATATTCATTCAAGTGGGCTGCGCGAGGTGCCCAGCTATCTTCGCGATCGTCACCGTCCCGGCAGCGACGAATACGGTGTGTATAAGTATCCGCATGATTATCCCGAAGGCTGGGTCGATCAGCGCTATTTGCCCGAGGGACTGGAGCGCGGCGCGTTCTGGCAGCCTGCCGGGCGCGGCTGGGAAGAGTGGCGCGTAGAGCAAAGCGAACGCGACCGCAGCGGGAATGCACCGAAGTAGCTGCTGATAATTTTGTCCCACGTTGCTGCTCTTGGCATGTTCGGTCCCCTTTGGGGTACCATGAAAAACGTCTGTATTTCGATTCCTTCGGGAGGCTTGTATGAGTCCCATTCAAATCGCCCTGCTGCTGCTCGCCCTTGCCGGCGTGTGGGCCATCGCTGAGCTCGCGCTTACCCTGCGCAAGACCCGCAATGTTGTCGACTCGCTCGATAAGACCGTGAACGACCTCAACAACACCATCGCCGAGGCTCAGCCTGTGGTGGCAAAGCTCGATGGCGCTGTCGATGAGCTTACGCCGGCGCTTGCCCAGATGGAGCCGCTGCTTAAGTCGAGCAAGACGGCAGTTGATGCCCTTACCTCCAATCTCGTAGAGGTCGAAGCCGTGGTTCGCGACATTTCCGAGGTTACGGGCAGCATGGCCGAGGCCAGCAATGCTGTGTCGAGCGTGACCGACTCTGCCGCCGGTGCTGTGCAGAAGCTCTTCAATAAGGTGAAGGCTCCTGCAGCCGACGCCGATCGCAAGCTCGCCGCTGCCGCTGCGGAGGCCGAGCAGCCTACCGAGCGCGTCCTAATTGGCGAGGACGAGGCCGCCGCGGGCGACGATGATGGTCAGAAGTCTGTATCCAAGCCGGCTCAGTATTACACCTATACGCCCGCCGAGACCTCTGAGGAGTCCTGCGATGAGTAGCGAAGCAACCTGCCCTATCACGCTGACCGTTGCCGGTGACCCGCGTCTCGCTCGCCTTGTGCGCATGACGGCAGCCAACGTTGGTGCCCTGTGCTCTATGTCTGTCGATCGCATCGAGGACATCCGCATGGCTGCTGAGGAGGCTTTCATCTTTGGTTGCACCGCGGTCGACTGCGATGACATCACCATCAAATTCGATGTCGATGAGACCCACGTTGGCATGACTATTACCTTTGGTGACCAGGCTACGGTCGATGAAGACGACCAGGCTGCGGTGTATGCCGAGCTCATCCTCGCGAGCGTGTGCGACTCCTACGAAAAGACTGCGGCGCCCCTGACGCTTTCCCTCGACCTCAAGGCGGATATTTAATATGACCGAACGTTCCCGGAGCGGCAAGACCGCTTGGGACAAGGAGAAAACCCGCGAGCTGTTTCGTCGCTACAAGGAAACCGGTGATCCGGACGCCCGCGAACAGCTCGTCATGTCCCATATGAACCTGGTAAGGTTTCTTGCCAACAAATTTAAGAATCGCGGCGAGCCGCTCGACGACCTCATGCAGGTCGGCTATCTGGGTTTGCTCAAGGCTATTGACCGTTTTGATCCCGAGCGCGGTCTTGAGTTCACGACGTTTGCGACACCCACTATCCTGGGCGAGATCAAGCGCCATTTCCGCGACAAGGGCTGGAGCGTGCGCGTACCGCGTCGTCTGCAGGAGCTCTCGGCCAAGGTCAACCAGGCTACTGACAAACTTACCAACGAGCTGCAGCGTTCGCCCAAGGTTGAGGAGATCGCTGAGTATCTAGATGTGACTGTCGATGAGGTCCTCGAGGCTATGGAATCGTCTTCGGCCTATACCTCGGTACCCATCGAGGCTCCTGGTGCGTCCGATTCCGACGATGCCCCTTCGATTCTCGACCGTTACGCCGACGACGACAACGAGCTCGACTTTACCGATGACCGCCTAGTGATCGAGGAAGCCATCCGTGATTTCTCGCCGCGCGAGCGCGAGGTGATCGAGCTGCGCTTTGTGAAGGGCATGACCCAGATCGAGATCGCCAAGAAGCTGGGTATTTCTCAGGTGCAGGTTTCGCGTCTGCTGCGCCGCACGCTTAAGAAGATTCAGGACAAGATCGACCCCGACGGAGTGATGATTCGTTCATGAGTGAGCACCCCCAACAAACCGATCGCGTGCTGCGCGACACCCGCATTCTGACGCTGCGCATTTGGGCTGTTGTCGGCTGCATTGTTATTGCTGCTGTCATCTTTAACCTTATGGGCATCCTGGCGCCGGTTATTGAGTTTCTTGCCGTCGGCTCCATCATTGCTTTTGTGATGTCCCCGATCACCAACTGGCTCGAGCACCATGGCGTGAATCGCGGCATCGGTTCGCTTATCGCGCTTATTGTTGTTGTTGCCGTGCTCGTCGGTGTCGTTTGTATCTTGTCGCCGATTCTCTTTGGTCAGATCATGGAAGTCCTGAGCCGCCTGCCCGAGCAGCTTCGTGTTGCAGGTGGCGATCTCAACGAGATGATCTCGCATGCAAAGACGCTCAACAACACGCCGCTCAAGGAGTATTTGGACGATAATCTTTCGTCGCTGGTTGCCGTGGCATCGAGGTATGTGTCTCAGATTGCCGCCGAGCTTGGTCGTGGTGTGTTCCCACTCATCACCAATACGGCCTCGCAGCTGTTCGTTATCTTCCTTGGCCTGGTGCTTGCCTACTGGATGGCCTGCGACTACCCTCGCATGCACCACGAGATTTGCACCATCATCGGTCAGGAGAAGGAGACCTCGTACCGCTTTATGGTCGCCATCCTTTCTCGCTCTGTCGGCGGCTACATGCGCGGTATGGTCGTGACGTCCATCTGCGGTGGTTTCCTCGCCTTTATCGGTTTTATGATCATCGGCCATCCGTATGCGGCGCTCATGGCTATCTTTACCGGCATCATGCATTTGGTTCCGGTCGTCGGTCCCTGGGTGAGCGCAGCAATCGCCACGGTGCTCGGTTTCATGTTCAGCCCCATGTTGGCGTTATGGACGCTCATCGTGACGATGGTCGCGCAAAACGTCACCGATAACGTCATTTCGCCCAAGGTCATGCAGAGCTCGGTGCAGGTGCATCCCATCATGAGCCTCACGGCGCTCGTTATTGGCTCGGCACTCATGGGCCCCATCGGCATGATTATTGCCATCCCGCTTTGTGCGGCCCTCAAGGGTATCTTCGTGTACTACTTCGAGAATGAGACCGGCCGACAGCTTGTGGCCTATGACGGCGCCGTGTTTAAGGGCACGCCGTACCGCGATGCCGATGGCAACCCGGTCGCCGCCTACGACGCGCTCGGCGACGACACCTTCATCTACGAGTCCGAGCTCATCGGCAACGAGACTGCGCCCGAGGCCCAGGCCATGCCCAAACCCGAGCTCGATAATCCCTGGATGAAGCTCTCGGGCCTTCAGCCCGATGCTACGGGCTTTTTCAAGAATCCCTTCGCCAAAGACGACGATTTCAATATGAACGACGAAACCAAAACCGGCATCGACGGCTCCATGGACGATTCGGATTCTAAATAGGTTCTATTAACGTTTCTTGAAGTTGTAAATGACAAGAAACGCGACCAAAGCGATTGATAAGGGGCCGGCTACATAGAAAAAGAGAACGTCAATTGCGCGTAGAGTGTAATAAGCCTTATCGCCGGACATTACTGTATACAATACGTATCCAAATGATGGTTGGTTTGCGTACCAGCATGAGAAGGCTAAGAGCGCTAAAAGTGCTACAACCAGAAGTGCATTCAGGACAAATCGTTTGCTTTTCATCGATCGCTCCTTCCGGGTGAATCTTATATGCAATTATACAGCAGTCCTTTTTCAAAGGATCGCGCAGTACTAAATAACGTGCACTTTCGCTGGAGGGTCGCTGTTTGGCGGCCCTCTTTTTTGCACAGGCGCGGTGGGATGGTAATATCGTTACGTTTGAACTGTTTCGATGTGAAACCGAGGAGATTCCCTCTATGAGTGCTGACTACCCGTCAATGACTACGGCCGAGATTCGCTCCAAGTTCCTCAACTTCTTTGAGGAGCGCGGTCTTAAGCTCTATCCTTCTTCGTCCCTCGTCCCCGACGATCCTTCGCTGCTGCTTGCCAACGCCGGCATGAACCAGTTTAAGGAGTACTACCAGGGCAAGAAGACCATGAAGGAGATCGGCGCGATCTCCTGCCAGAAG
>CABUSE010000119.1 GCA_902494135.1 uncultured Collinsella sp.
ACCGGCTCAACGAGGCTCAAGGCGGGAACGGTTCAAAAGCTCATTCTCAACATGATTTCGACCGGTGCCATGGTCAAGATCGGCAAGGTATACCAAAACCTGATGGTCGATGTGCAGCAGACGAACGAGAAGTTGGTGGTGCGCGGCCAGAACATCGTGATGGAGGCGACCGGCTGCACGCGCGAGCGCGCCGTTCAGGCGCTTGCGGATGCCGGCGGCCACGTAAAAACCGCTATTGTCTCGGTGCTGTTGGACTGCGATGCCGAGCAGGCTGCGGTAGCTCTTGAACGGGCGCACGGCCATGTCCGTACTGCGGTGAGTGGCCATGAGAAGAGCAATGCCGATGTCCAATAGGTGCACGGCGTGAGCTGATATGACATCTAGACGAGATACCCAATACAAGGAGGAGTTATGACGAACAAAGAGCTGGCTCAAAAGCTGCTGGACCTTTTGGGCGGTAAAGACAGCGTGCTCGCAAACGCGGCGTGCATGACGCGCCTGCGCGTGACCGTCAAAGACACGGGCAACGTCGACACGGAGGGAATTAAGGCGCTCGACGGCGTGAAGGGCCTGGTCGAGGACGACACGATGCAGATCGTGCTGGGTCCGGGCAAGGTGAATAAGGTGCTCGAGGAGTTCTCCAAGCTCACCGGCCTTGCGAAAGGCGTTGCCGACGAGAGCGTGGTTGACGCTGCGGCCACAAACAAGGCCGCGCAGAAAGCCAAGTACGAGTCCAAGCCGGTTCAGGCCTTCCTCAAGAAGATTTCCAATGTCTTCGTCGCCCTGCTTCCCGGCATCATTGCGGCTGGCCTCATCAACGGTATCTGCAACGTCATTAACGTCTCGACGGCAGGCGCGCTTGCAGGCGAGTGGTGGTACCAGGGCATTCGTTCCATGGGCTGGGCCCTGTTTGCCTATCTGCCCATCTTGGTGGGCTATAACGCGGCACGTGAGTTTGGTGGCTCCGCTGCGCTGGGCGGCATCGCCGGCATGATGTGTATCGCCAACAGTGCCATGCCCCTGCTTGCGCCTGGCGCGGCTGATCCTGCCACTGCCATTCTGCTGCCGCTCACCAATGCGCAGTACAACCCCGCGGCGGGTGGCATGATCGCGGCTCTCATCGCTGGTGCATTTTTTGCCTGGATGGAGCGTCAGATTCGCAAGGTTATGTCCAACGCACTCGACACGTTCTTGTCCCCGCTGCTGGTGCTCATCATCGGCGCCTTTGCTCTGATGCTCGTCATCCAGCCGGTTGGCGCATGGCTGACGACTGCCATCTTTAGCGTTTTGACCTTTATCTTCGAGAAACTGGGCGTCCTGGGCGGCTATATCCTGTCGGCAGGCTTCTTGCCGCTGGTGTCCGTCGGCCTGCATCAGGCGCTCACGCCGATCCACGCTATGCTCAACGATCCCGACGGCGCTACCAAGGGTATCAATTACCTGCTTCCCATCCTTATGATGGCTGGCGGCGGCCAGGTCGGTGCCGGTTTGGCGCTGTACTTTAAGACCAAGAACGCCAAGCTCAAGAAGTACGTCGCAGAGTCCATTCCCGTTGGAATCCTGGGTGTGGGCGAGCCTCTGATGTATGCTGTTACGCTGCCGCTCGTTCGTCCGTTTGTGACGGCCTGCCTGGGTGCCGGATTTGGCGGCGCGCTCGCGGCGCTGCTTCACATCGGCACGGTTTCTCAGGGCGTTTCCGGTCTGTTTGGCCTACTGATCGTTGTTCCTGGCCAGCAGCTCGGCTACGTTGCCGCTATGCTGCTTGCCTATGCCGCCGGCTTTGTCCTGACGTGGTTCTTTGGCGTCGACGAGCAGAAGATCAACGAGTTCTTTGGCGAGTAGTTTGATATCGCGAGCCGTGTTGCTCGGGGTTCGCGGCGCGCGGCAGATTTCTTGATGTTATGGTTGTGCCGGCGGGGCTAGCTGCTCCGCCGGCCTTTTTTAAAGGAGCGTTGAAGCGTGAAAACGGGTATTTCGATTTATCTTTCCAGCCCTTTGCAGGATATTGAGCGGACGATTGAGCGTGGTGCCGCGGCGGGCGCGCGCTACGCGTTCACCTCGCTGCATATTCCCGAGGATGGGGGAGCGGCGTATGCCGATAAGGTCCGTCATGTGCTGTCGCTGCTTTCCGCCCGTGGCATTGCGCTCATTGCCGATGTGGGGCCTCGCACGTGCGATTTGCTTGGGCTTGAGCGCATCGAGGACCTGCGCGATCTGGGGTTGGAATACCTTCGTTTGGACTATGGCTTTAGCGCCCAACGGGTCGCGGAGCTGTCCGGTGTATTTCGCATTGTGGTCAATGCATCGACGGTGAGTTCTGATGAAATCGCATCGTGGCGTGAGGCCGGTGCCGATGTGACTCGTTTTGCCGCCTGCCACAATTTTTACCCCAAGCCTTATACCGGTTTAGCTCTTGAAGATGTTGCTCGGACGAATCTTCGTCTTGCGGCGCTTGGATTCGAAATCATGGCTTTTGTGCCGGGTGATGCTAACGTTCGCGGGCCGGTATTCGAGGGACTGCCGACGGTCGAGGCGCAGCGCGGTCGCGCGTCAAAGGTTGCCCTCAATATGCTTGAGCTTGCACATGGCGCCGATTGCGACATTGTGTTGGTCGGCGACCCCGATCTTTCCGATGCGGGCTGGGCGCAGTTTGCTCAAGTTTCCGCCGGATACGTGGACCTGCAATGCGAGCTTGAGCCCGGTTATGCCTATGTGCGCGGGCAGATTCATCACGACCGGCCCGACTCGAGTGTCCTCATCTTTAGGTCTCAGGAGTCACGTACGAAGCTTAAGCCGGATTCCGTGCCGACGGATGCCGGAGCCGGCCTGCCGCGAAAGGCGGGGTCGATCGCTGTGAGCAATAGCGGATATGGGCGCTACGAAGGCGAGCTTGAGATTGCGCGGGTCGATCTTCCCGGTGACGAGCGCATGAACGTTGCGGGCCATATCACGCCCGAGGCAATGGAACTGCTGCCGTTTATCAAGCGCGGATTCGGGGTACGGTTCGTTTAACGTGTGACCCGCGGGCTACAATTGGCCCATCATACGAAGGCGCCTCGTGTGGCGTGTGCCTGCGTTGGCCGATCTATATTCGGAGGATTCCCATGACTGTACTGTTTGTTGAATATCCCAAGTGCTCGACCTGTAAGAAGGCCAAGGCATGGCTGGACGAACATGGGGTAGAGTATATCGATCGCGATATCGTTTTGGACAATCCCACGGCTGATGAGCTTGCGACCTGGATTGCTCGTTCGGGGCTGCCGGTGCGGCGCTTCTTTAATTCGTCGGGCATGAAATATCGAGAGCTGGGCCTGAAGGCGCGTCTGGATGCGGGCATGACGGATCAGGAGTGCTGCGAGCTGCTGGCGACCGACGGCATGCTGGTCAAGCGTCCGCTGCTGGTGGGCGACGACTTTGCGATTCCTGGCTTTAGGGAATCGGCTTGGGCCGAGGCGTTGCTGTAGCGGCTGCGGAAAGTGCGACCCGGAATTCGCTTCCAGAATGGGATGCGCTTTCCCAAAGTGGCCGGTTGCGGAAAGCACGTCCCATTCTGAGCTTCGATTGTGGGACACGGTTTCCGGTTGAGGGCTCGACGGGAAAGTAGGGACCAGTTTGAGCTTGAAATCTGGGACGCACTTTCCGCCGGCGGGCCTGCCCCAGTCAGTCCGCCAGCTGTGCCCATTCGTGCGGATCGTAGACCTTTACGTGTTTGTTGGGCTTGCCGCTCCAGTACTCCTCGTCCATAAAGGGCAGATATGCCTGAACACCGGGGCAGATAAAGGGAATCCGCTGCTGTTGCAGTCGCTCGCGCTGGCGCTGCTCCAGGTGCGCCTCGGATATGACGGTCGGCATGCCGGACAGCTCGACGAGGCTTGCCTGGATTCGCTTAAGGTCGGGGAGTCCCGCGTGCCATGACACCCGCATGATCAAAAAGGATGCACGGCGGTATTTTGCCTGCATCACCGTGATGGCGGGGCGCAGTGTGGGATGGATTTTGTCCCGTTCGGGCCAAAGGTCAGCAGTGATCTCGAGGCCCAGGGTCTCCCATAGGTAATCAAGCTCTTCGTCCATGGCGCCTCGATATCTACGCGATCATTGATACTTCGATTGTGTTGCCTGGTGCTATCGTTTTCACGGTAGAATCTGCCAACGGTTGACGGCTACCGCTCACGGCGTTTTGCCCTTCGTGTACAGCGGTTGGCTTCACAGGTCCTTCACGGGTTGGACTAAATTAGGCCAATTTGACTGAATTTCAAAAAAGTCAAAATTGGGGCTTGCGTCACGGCGGGACTTCCCGTATATTTCTTTCTTGCGCAAAGGCACAGCCGAGCGCAGCGATGCAGTCATTGGGATGTCGTCTAATGGCAGGACAGCGGATTCTGGTTCCGTCAATGGGGGTTCGACTCCC
>CABUSE010000120.1 GCA_902494135.1 uncultured Collinsella sp.
CACACCGCGGTTTTGAGCCTCATGGACCAGAAGGGACACGCGCGGCCTCTAGCTCGGCCAGGAGTGTCCCAGCTGCCACTCATTTAAGTACGTCCCCAATGAGTGGCCGAAGAACGTCCCCAACGACTGGTCAAAAATGGGCCATGTGTCCCAGTTGTGGAGACTCCTTGAGCCGTCTGGGTATCGCGAAGGATCGCGCACTCCCCCATCATCAAAAGTGACACACGCTACCAGTTGATGGGAGGCAGCCATGGGCTTCTTTGACAAGATGTTCGAGAAGAAAGAGTGCGCGATTTGCGGTACCGAGCTGGGACTTCTAGGTAAGACAAAAATCAATGAAGGCTACCTGTGCAAAGAGTGCGCCGGCAAGCTCTCCCCCTACTTTCACGGCTATCGCTCCAGCACCGCGGACGACATCCGTGAGCAACTCGCCTACCGCGAGGCCAACGCCGAACGCCTGTCTTCGTTCAACCCCACGCGCACGCTTTCTGCCGGGCGCACCAATATTATGCTCGATGAGGACGCGGGCCTGCTGATCATCACTTCGCAGAGCCGCTGGCGCGACGCCAATCCCGACATCATCGAGTTCTCACAGGTACTCGGCTGCGATATGGATATCGACGAGCATCGCACCGAGATCTATCGCGAGACCAAGGACGGCGAGCGCGAGAGCTACAACCCGCCGCGCTACGACCTGGATTACGACTTTAATCTGACCATCCACGTCAACACGCCGTACTTTACCGAGATCAACCTGCGCGTGAACGACTCCACCATCGATCAGCGCGACTCCATCGAATACCGCGAGGCCAAGCGCCAGGCAACCGAGGTCCGCGACGCGCTGGTGCAGCTGCGCCAGGAGACGCGCGACAGCGTCGTGGCCGCCAAGGCCCCCAAGACCGAGGTGACCTGCCCCTTCTGCGGTGCAACCACCATTCCCGATGCCAGTGGGCGCTGCGAATACTGCGGCGGCGCCATCGGCGCATAGCCTCCGGCAGCGAAAGGACCGATCATGGCCTTCGAGAGCGCCAACTATCAGTGCCCCGCGTGTGGCGGCCCCCTTCACTTTGCCAGTGCCGAGCAAAAGCTCGTCTGCGACTACTGCGATTCGCGTTTTGAAGTCGAAGAAGTCGAGGCCCTCTATCGCGAGCGCCAGGACAAGGCAGATGCCAAAGCCGATGCCGCAGCCGCGGCCCCCAAGCCTGCTGTCGACGATGCCGTGCAGGAGCTGGCTCAAAACGCCGGCTACATCTGTTCGTCGTGCGGCGCCGAGCTCGTGTCCGACGGCACCGTCGCCGTCACCACCTGCCCGTACTGCGGCAACTCCGCCGTGGCGCCCGGCCAGCTCTCTGGCGACTTCTCGCCCGACCTGGTAATTCCGTTTAAGCTCGGGCACGACGACGTCACGGCCGCACTCAAGGAACACTACAAGGGCAAGATCTTGCTGCCCAAGAGCTTTGTCACCGGCAACCACATCGACGAGGTCCAAGGCGTCTACGTGCCGTTTTGGCTCTACGGCGCGCACGTGGACGGCGAAGTGCACTTTGACGCGACCAACGAGACCGTGACCGAGGAATCCGACCGCACCGTCACGACCACCGACCACTACGATGCCTATCGCAAGGGCAATATCTCGTTTAAGCGCGTGCCCGTCGACGGATCGTCCAAGATGCCCGACGGCCACATGGACGCCATCGAGCCGTTTGACTACGACGCACTGCGTCCGTTCTCGATCGCATATATGCCCGGCTACATCGCCAACCGTTACGACGAGGACTGCGAGACCTGCAAGGCGCGCGCCGAGCGCCGTATGGAAGAAAGCACGATCTCGGCCCTGCGCGAGACCGTCGTCGACGAGTATGACGACGCCACGGTCGAAAGCAAGCAGCTCGACTACACCTGGGAAGACAGCGACTACGCCCTGTTCCCCGTCTGGATGCTCTCCACCTCGTGGAACGGCAAGAGCTACCTGTTTGCCATGAACGGCCAGACCGGCCGCTTGGTCGGCGAGCTCCCCTGCTCCAAGCCCAAGCTCGCCATCGCCTCGGTGCTGTTCTTCGTGATCGGATTTATCCTCTCCCAGATTCTCTTTATGGGGGAATACGCCTTCGATCCGGATTACCTCACCTTTGATATCGAGGGCATCCTCATCAACGTCATCGCGCCGCTGATCATCGTGATTATCGGAGACGTGCTACTGGTAGGCCAGCTCAAGACGGCCAACGAGGCCACCCACGCCGACGAGTACTGCGGCGAGCTCGACCTGACCGAGAAGCACGACACCTTCAGCCACACCGAGACCACCGTTGTCATGAAAGACGACAAGGACGACTAAGCAATCCAACCAATACCACCCGGCCTTTGACGAGAAAGGAAGATTACCATGGGACTCTTGAAAGCTGGATTGGGAGCTGCCGGCGGCGTCATGGCCGACCAGTGGAAGGAATTTATCTATTGCGAATCGATGCCTGCTGACGTCTTGGCCTGCAAGGGCAGCAAACGCACCGGTGGCCGCAGCTCCAACACGCGCGGCGAGGACAACGTCATCTCCAACGGCTCCGTCATCGCCGTCAACGACGGCCAGGGCATGCTCGTGGTGCAAAACGGCAAGATCATCGAAGTCGCGCTGGAGCCCGGCGAGTTCGTCTTCGATACCGGCAGCGAGCCGAGCGTCTTTAGCGGCAACCTGGGCGATTCCATCAAGGAAACCTTCGCCAATATCGGCAGCCGTTTTACCTTTGGCGGCGACGCGGGCAAGGACCAGCGCGTCTACTTTATCAACACCAAGGAGATCATCGGCAACAAGTACGGCACCGCCTCGCCCGTGCCCTTCCGCGTGGTCGATAACAACATTGGCCTGGACGTCGACATCTCCGTGCGCTGCAACGGCGAGTATTCGTACCGCATCACCAACCCGCTGCTGTTCTACACCAACGTATGCGGCAACGTGACCGATAGCTACACGCGCGACAAGATCGACAGCCAGCTTAAGTCCGAGCTGCTCACCGCCCTGCAGCCCGCCTTTGCCAAGATCTCGGAGATGGGCATCCGCTACAGCGCCATCCCCGGCCACACCACCGAGCTCGCCCGCGCGCTCAACGAGGTCCTCTCTGCCGAGTGGCGTGACCTGCGCGGCGTCGAGATCGTGAGCTTTGGCGTCAACTCCATCGCCGCCTCGCAAGAAGACGAGCAGATGATCAAGGACCTGCAGAAGGCCGCGGTCATGCGCGATCCCACCATGGCAGCAGCCAACATCGCCAGCGCCCAGAGCGACGCGATGCGCGCGGCGGCCGCTAACCCCAACGGCGCAATGGCCGGCTTTATGGGCATGGGCATGGCAGGTGGCATGGGCGGCATGAATGCCAGCCAGCTGTTCGCCGCCGGCCAGGCACAGCAGCAGGCCGCCCCGCAGCCGGCTCCGGCGCCCGCCCCCGCACCCGCGGCCGGCACGTGGACCTGCAGCTGCGGTGCCACCAACACCGGCAAGTTCTGCTCCGAGTGCGGCAGTCCCGCGCCCGCCCCGGCACCGGCCAAGTGGTTCTGCCCCAACTGCGGTAGCGAAAACGGCGGCAAGTTCTGCAGCAACTGCGGAACGCCCAGGCCCTAGCCCCTCCATCTGGTAATTGGCGGGGGATCCGCCACCCCCGCATTTGCTTCTATGGGTTTTCACACACGAAGGAGGACACCATGAAGACAACGTTCAAAAAGTCCGTACTCGCATTTCTGACATGCGTCCTGGCGCTCGCCTTTGCCCTGACGGGCTGCAGCGGCGGCGGCAAAGACCCCAAGGCCAACTTCGTCGGCAGCTGGCAGTACTCGGGTGGAACCTTGGACGGCGAAGAGCTCACCGATGAGTACATGGATATGCTCAAGGAGTGGGGCCTCAACTGTATCCTGATCCTCGACGAAGACGGCACGGGCGTCCTCGACATGTTCCTTGAGGTCGCCGACCTGAAATGGGAGGCCAAGGACGCCACCACCGTAACGATTACCGCCGAAGATGAGTCGCACGACCTGAAGCTCAAGGACGACAAGCTCGTCCTCGAGGTGGAAGGCGACAAGCTTATCTTTACGAAGTCCGACAAGGATCTGTCCGGTACGGTGAAGAGGGATCGCGAGAACGCCGAGAAGGAAGAAGAGATCGATGAGGCCGTCGAAGACGACGACGTCCAGAGCATCGAAATCTCCCCCGCCGTCACCGTTGCCGATGACGACCTGTGCACCATCACTATCACCGAGAAGTTCAAGGACGACTGGGGCGACATCGGCTTTGTCGTCAACATCACCAACAAGAGCGACAAGGACCTGACCTTCTACGCTCCTTCCGGCAAGACCAACGTCAACGGCACCATGAAGGAACCCTGGTTCTCGGCTCACCTGATGCCCGG